>CAYXTC010000013.1:0-18489 GCA_964468405.1 uncultured Candidatus Saccharibacteria bacterium
AACAGAGCCCAGCAGATTATCTCTTTATCTGAAAAGTACGGCAGAAAAGTTGTTGTTGACGGCTATTCCATGAAAAGCAATATTGAAATAGCCAAGCGGTTAGGATACTTAAGAGCGAATAAAAACACCATAATAAAGGCCAAAGACGCCCATAAGTACCCAGACTCAGAATTAACCATTCTTTGCACCGGAGCCCAGGGAGAAGGAAACGCTATATTAATGAGAATAGCCAATAAAGATCATAGATTCTTTAGTGTTAAAAAGGGAGATGCAATAATATTTTCCTCTTCTGTGGTGCCGGGAAACGAAAGAGCAGTCCAGACTCTAAAGGACTCCCTTTACAGGCAGGGAGCCAATGTATTCCATTACAAAATGATGGACATTCATGCGGGAGGCCACGCCCAAAAGGAAGAATTGAAAGAAATGATTAATCTAATGAAGCCAAAATTCTTTATGCCGGTGCACGGCCAGTACTCTATGATGTACAATCACGCAGAAATCGCAGAAGAGCAGGGAATCCCCAAAAAGAGGATCATTTTAGCAGACAACGGGAAAATAATTAATCTTGACAGAGAAAGGTTTTCTTTCGCTCCCAAATCCGTGCCCGCCAATCCTATTATGGTTGACGGCCTTGGCGTAGGAGACGTCGGAGAGATAGTATTGAGAGACAGACAGTTGTTATCAAAAGACGGAATGTTTGTTATTGTAGTAGCAATAGACAGACAGGCAGGAAAGGTAAAGGGATCCCCTGACATTATTTCCAGAGGATTCGTATACCTAAGGGAATCTAAAGAATTGCTTTCTGAAACCAGAAAAAAGGTTATAAGCATAGTTAACAAAGCCACAGGCGGAAGCGGTGCTGTAAACTGGGTTTATGTTAAGAACGAAATAAGGAACAAGATAGGAGATTTCCTGCATGCTAAAACCCAAAGGCGCCCCATGGTTCTGCCAGTGGTAATTGAAGTTTAATATGAGAATCTTAAGCGGCATCCAGCCTACGGGGTTTCTTCATATAGGGAATTACCTGGGAGCCATAAAGCAGTGGATTAAGTTTCAAGAGAAAAACGAAGCCTTCTTTTTTATCGCCGATCTTCACTCTCTGACCATCCCCTACAATCCCGTAGATCTTCAGAAAAGAATACAAGAAACAGCCACAGAATATTTGGCCGCCGGTTTAGACCCTAAAAAGAGTGTTCTTTTTGTCCAGTCCCATATTCCAGAACATACAGAATTATGTTGGCTTTTAAACACTGTCTGTCCTGTGGGCGATCTCCAGAGGATGACTCAATACAAAGAAAAATCTCAGCAGTTTAAAAAAGACATCAATGCCGGTCTCTTGAACTATCCCATTCTGCAAGCAGCTGACATTTTAATATACAAGGCGAACCAGGTGCCCGTAGGCAAAGATCAGGTCCAGCATATAGAGTTGACCAGAACCATAGCCAAAAGATTCAACCAGAAGTTTAGCAAGGTTTTTGTACTGCCAGAGCCCTATCTATCCCATGCCGGAGCCAAAATAATGGCGCTTAATAATCCTGAAAAGAAGATGTCAAAGTCTTTAGGTCCTGCCAGTTACGTTTCTCTGTTCGAGGAGCCCACAACCATCAAAAAGAAAGTAATGTCTGCTGTGACAGATGCGGGGAGAGAGATAAAATATGATCCTTCCAAAAAACCGGGCATTTCCAATCTTCTTACTATTTACAGTTTATTCTCAGAAAAAACCATAAATTCCTTAGAAAAAGAGTTTAAACAAAAGGGCTATTCTGATCTCAAAAAAGAATTAGCACAATTATTAATAGAAAAACTGGAGCCCTTCCGCACTAAAAGAGAAGAATTGCTCTCTAACTCTCCCCGGCCAGAAAAAGTGCTAAATCAGGGAGCAAGAAAAGCACAGAAAATAGCCCAATCCACATTAAAAGAAGCAAAAAAGGCAATGGGCCTGGTAACATAACTTTATTCTAAAAACAGCTCTCCCCCAGCGGCAGAGCTGTTTTTTTGTTTACGAAAGTTCAATAATATGTTACTTATACAATAGTTCTTTGGATTTCTTAACCCCAAGAGTAAGGAGAAAAAAGATGAACGAGCTCTTTTGCCCATCCTGTGGTCTTCTACGCACTAAATGTATTTGCAGAAAAATAGTAGACCCTCGCACAAAGCAGATAGATCAACCTTCAGATTGTTCGCGAAAAACCATCGACATGGGATACGGAGCCACTGCTCCTTCCCCAGGTGGCTTTGCCGCCCCAGGCAACAGCCCTTTCGGCGGCCCCTTGGGCCCTCTCGGGGGTTAACATCTCAAAAGGCAGCCACATTGGCTGCCTCTTTTTTTACTCTGAAATAATTTTTTTCAGTTCTTTTTCTTTTTCTTTCAGGACATCCTCGCTTTCTGCCTCAATAGTAAGTCTTAGGACAGGCTCTGTGTTGGAAGGACGCAGATTAAACCACCAATCATTATAGCTCACTGTTATGCCATCAAGAGAGTCCTGCTCTCCGTCAGAATATTTCTCCCTAACCTTATCCATTATTTTTTCCTTATCTTCCACCTCAAAGTTAATCTCCGATCCCTTGGCATAAGGAGAGAGTTCTGAAGCCAATTCTGAAACCGGCTTGCCAGATTCTGAGATCACCTGAAGCAGTATTAAAAGAGAAATCAGGCCCGAGTCAAGATAAAAATTATCTTTAAAACTATAATGTCCGGAAAGTTCTCCTCCCACCACTGCTCTGTTTTCTATCATTTTTTCTCTGACATTAACAAATCCAACCGGGGCCCGGACAGGTTTACCTCCCCACTTTTTTATAAACTCAGGCACTGCTTTGGAGCACACATTGTTGTAAACAATGGCAGAATCTGATTGTTTCTTAAGAAAGTATCTGGCCAAGATAAGCAAGGTAACATCTGCTCTTATTCTGTTTCCTTTCTCGTCAAAAAGAAATACTCTGTCCCCGTCTCCGTCAAACATACACCCCAGGTCTGCCTTGTTCTCTAAAATCTCTTCTGCAACTTGGGCTTCTGCCCCTTCTTCTAAGGGATTGGGGGATCTGTTGGGAAAATTACCGTCAAGATCAAAGTTAACAGGAATTATTTCAACGGGAAGTTTGGATTTTAAGAAAGAAAGGCCCTTGCCCGCCATTCCGTTTCCTGTGTCAGCCACCACTTTAAAAGAGTCTATTTTATCCAATTCGACGAAAGAAAGAACGTGGTTCAAGTAATCCTCCCAAACATTCTGATTCTTTATCTCTCCTATTTTTTGAGAAGAAAACTCCTTTTTATCGACCACCCCTGCCATATCTTTTCCCCTGATCACTTTAATCTCGGACTCCTCTCTTTTGAGCATCTTTAAACCGTTATACTCTTTGGGGTTATGGCTCGCTGTGATCATAATGCCGGCATCGTAGTTATAAAAAACAACAGCAAAATAAAGGACTTCTGTGGGTACTTCCCCGAGGCTGCAGACATCAGCCCCCGCCTCTGTTATTCCCTTAGACAGTGCCTGAAACAAAGAAGGAGAAGAAATCCTCATATCTCGCCCCACCACCACCTTCTTGGCTTTAGTATATTCAACAAAATACCGGCCTATGTTATAGGCTGAGACATCATTAAAATCTTTAGGGTAAACCCCTCTGATGTCGTAAGATCTAAAAATATTTTGGTTGATGTTCATATTCTTTTAGTATACTATTAGATTATAGCAAATTTAATCTTTTAAGTTAAATATGTCATTTTCAGTAGGAATAGTGGGATTGCCTAACGCAGGAAAATCCACCCTGTTTCAGGCTATCACTAAAAATCAGGTGGAAATAGCAAACTATCCCTTTACTACAGTAGACCCCAACGTAGGAGTAGTTAAAGTGCCAGACTCCAGATTAAAAAAGATAGCATCTCTTGTAAACCCTGAAAAAACTACAGAGACTGTTATAGAGTTTGTGGATATCGCCGGACTGGTAGAAAACGCCCACAAAGGAGAAGGGCTGGGAAATCAGTTCTTAGCCCAAATAAGAGAGTGCGACGCCATAATAGAAGTAGTAAGGGCTTTCCCCTCCCCGACCGGGGAGAAGGCTAATCCGGAAAGAGATATCAAGATTTTAGACACAGAACTGATAATGAAAGATATCGAGACGACAGACAGAGCAATCGACAAGTTAGAAAAAGAGGCGAAATCAGATAAGAATTTGGCAGAAAAATTAAAGATTCTCAAGGAAATAAAAGAGGGTTTGCTGGAACAAAAAAGTCTTAATCTGCAAGAGGAAGAAAAAGAAAAGATAAAAGAATATCAGCTGCTAACTCTAAAACCCAAATTATATCTTTTTAATATCAGAGAAGAAGGGTTCAACCCTCCAAAAGAAAACTCTCTGGTTATAGACGCTAAAACAGAAGAAGAATTAGCAGACCTCACAGAAAAGGAAGCAAAAGAGTTAGGTGTTGTCTCTAAACTTGACCGGTTGATATCATTTTGTTATACTATCCTTGATTTAATAACCTTCTACACTATAGCAGGCTCCAAAGAAGCAAGAGCCTTAACTCTCAAAAAAGGCTCTTCTGTTTTTGAAGCCGCAGGATGCCTTCATTCTGATTTCCAAGAGAATTTTGTCAGAGCAGAGGTGTTAGAATACAAAAATTTGGCGGAAGCGGGCTCTTGGCCGAAGGCCAAAGAAGCCGGTCTAGTAAAAACGGTTGGCAAAGACCATATAGTGGAAGACGGAGATATAATAGAATTTAAAATATGAAGATATACGAATTAACCTGTCTTTTACCCCCCACTCTTTCGGAAGAAGATATGGCCGGGGTATCAGAAAAGATAAAAAACATTATTTCAGAGCAGTCCGGTATTATCCAAAAAGAGTTAAGACCGGTAAAGAAAAGGTTCGGGTACCAGATCAAGGAGTATCGGGAGGGGTTTATGATAACCTTCCTTGTCGCCTTAAGCCCCGAAGGCCTAAGAGGTCTGGAAAAAAGAGTCAAAGAACAGGATAATATCTTAAGATATATAGCTGTCCTAACAACTCCTTCCCGGAAAGAAAGAAGGAGGCCCTCCCTCAAGGAAGGGGAGCAGAAGAAAAAGGTCGGTTTAAAGGAAATCGACAAAAGAATAAACGAAATTCTTAAAGAGTAATTTTATGAACTTAAACAAAGCCATCATTGTCGGCCGCCTGACCCAAGACCCAGAGAGCAGAAGCACCCCTTCGGGACAATCAGTCTGCAGTTTTGGGTTAGCTACTAATAGAAACTGGACAGACCCCCAAAGCAAAGAGAAAAAAGAAAGCACTGAATTTCATAATATAGTGGCTTGGGGCAGATTAGCCGAAATAATTTCCCAATATCTCAAAAAAGGAAATCTTGCTCTAATAGAAGGAAGAATTCAGACCCGCAGTTGGGAAGACCAAAGCGGTAATAAGAGGTATAAGACTGAAATCGTAGCCGAAAATCTCCAAATGGGGCCAAGAGGAGAGTCCTCTCCCCCAAAACAGCAACAGTCAAGCCAGCAAAAAGAACAAACAGAAGAGATTCCGGTAATTGAAGAAGATGATAACAGCGGCTCTTCTAACGAAAAGAAAAACCAAAAAGAAGACGATGTGGATGTAAAAGACATCCCCTTCTAAAATTTATGAATTGCTATTTCTGCCAAAGAAACATTAAAGAAATTGATTTTAAAGACACTGACAATCTCAAAAACTTTGTCTCCGGCCTAGGCAAGATAAAGGCGAGAAAGAAAACCGGTGTCTGCGCCAAGCATCAAAGACGGCTGGCTAAAGCGATAAAAAGAGCCCGTAATATGGGCCTGTTGTCTGCAACAGAGAAATAAAAAGCAGCCCCTTTCAAGGGGCGCTTTTTTTTATTCCTTTTCAGCCTCCATTACATTTTTCTTGATTTCTTTAACTACGTCGGAATTTTCTTTAAGAAACTCTTTAGTAGCCTCCATGCCCTGACCTAGTTTTTTGTTATTATACTGATACCAACTCCCGGCCTGCTTTACTATATTGTGCTTTAGGGCTAAATTCACTAAATCGGTAAGATAAGAAATCCCTTCGTTGTAATAAATATCAAACTCTGCAATCTTGAAAGGGGCAGCAACTTTGTTCTTATCTATCTTTGCCCTCACTCTATTCCCTATTATCTGATCCTTTTTCTTTATCTTGGCTGATCTCCTTAAGTTAATTCTGACAGAAGAATAGAATTTCAGAGCCAGCCCTCCTGAAGTGGTTTCCGGGCTTCCCCAAAAAACGCCTATCTTCATTCTGGTCTGATTTAGGAAAATAACTATTGTTTTGGTCTTAGCCACAATAGCAGATAACTTTCTAAGAGCAGAAGACATTAATCTTGCTTGAAGCCCTACCTGAAACTCTCCCATCTCCCCCGTTATTTCAGCCTTAGGCGCCAGAGCGGCCACAGAATCTATAATAACTACGTCCACTTCTCCTGACCTTACCAAACTTTCTACTATCTGGAGAGCCTCCTCTCCAGAATCTGGCTGGGATATCAAAAGATCATTCAAATTAACTCCGATCTTTTTGGCGTAACTGGGATCTAAAGCATGTTCTACATCTACAAAAGCGCCTACTCCATCCCTTTTTTGCGCTTCTTTCAGTATGTGAAGAGCAACAGTGGTCTTGCCTGAAGATTCAGGGCCGAAGATTTCAACAACCCTTCCTCTGGGAATTCCGCCTACCCCTAGGGCAAGATCCAAAGAAATAGAACCCGTAGGAATTACCCCTATATCCACCTTCTTTATTTCATTCAACTTCATAATAGCGCCCTCCCCGAATTTCTGTTTTATCTCATTAACTGCCTCTTGCAAATCCTTGTTTTCTTTTTTTTTCTTTTTTGCCATTGGTTTAAAATAAAAGTTTTAGTGGTTAATGTCAAATCAAACTTTTTCCCAGTCATCATCCTCAGACTCCCCGCTTTCTTGGGATTCTCCGTAGACCTCTCTGGGCTTGGCTCCTTGAGAGGGGCCTATCACTCCCTTTTCTTCCAAAATATCAATTAGCCGGGCGGCCCTGGCATAACCCACCCTTAACCGCCTTTGAAGGAAAGAAGCCGAGGCCTTGCGGGTCTCCAAGACTAAATCTTTTGCCTGCTCGTAAAGAGCGTCTTCTCCGGCAGATCCTCCTCCGTATCCTTCTCTTGAGTCCTCCTCTTCCTGCTCTATTTTTTGAATGAGATCCGGGTTCATTTCCACCCCCTCTTTGGCGTTTTCTTCAATATGATCTATTACTTTCTTGACCTCTTTTTCTGAAGTAAAGGCAGATTGGATTCTCTTTGGCTTAGGGTTGCGAGAAGACACATAAAGCATATCTCCTGCCCCTAACAACTTTTCGGCCCCGGAACTGTCAATTATGGTTCTAGAGTCCACTTGTGAGGCCACCTGGAAGGTGATTCTGGAAGTAATGTTTGCTTTAATAAGGCCGGTGATTACTTCTACTGAGGGCCTCTGGGTAGCCAAAACCAAATGAATTCCTACTGCCCTTGACATTTGGGCCAGCCTGACAACCTCTGCTTCAATTTCTCTGCCCTTGGCTGCCATAAGATCTGCCAACTCATCTATGATCAAAACAATAAAGGGGAGAGGAGGCTTTCCTTTTTTAAGCATTTTTTCGTTATAGCCGTTGATATTTCTAACCCCCTGCTCTGCCAAGACATCAAATCTCCTCTCCATTTCAGAGATAAGCCATTTTAAAGCATTGACTGTCTGAGTGGCATTATAAATAACAGGGCACAAGAGGTGGGGAAGTTCAGAATATACCGGGAATTCCACTCTTTTGGGATCTACTAAAATAAGTCTTAAGTGTTCGGGCCCTCCGCTCTTAACAGAGTTGTTGGACTGGTAAAGCAAACTTAGAATCAAACTGTTTAAAAATATTGTTTTTCCAGAACCGGTACTTCCTGCTACCAGCAGATGAGGCATTTTTGTCAGATCCGTAAAAATAGGAAATCCGGAAACGTCCTTCCCTAAAGCAAGCGTTAAAGTGCCGGCAGAGTTTTGGAAAGCAGAAGATTCAAGCAAGTTCCCCAATCTCACCTGAGCCCTTTCTTTGTTGGGAATTTCTATCCCTACCAAGGATCTTCCGGGGATAGGGGCCTCTATCCTGATGGGATGGGATGCCAGAGAGAGGGCCAAGTTGTTGGAGAGTCCTGTTATCTTGGAAAGTTTTACTCCCTCTTCCGGCTTTAGAGCGTACTGGGTAACAGCAGGTCCTATGTTAACTTCTGACATTGCCACGTTAATACCAAAATTCTCAAGAGTCTTTTGAATAATAGCAGAGTTGTTTTTAGTGTCTCCGCTGTCGGGCGCCCCCTTTTCTTTAGAAAGAAGACTTAAAGGAGGCGGCTCATAATTAAAAAAGGGCGAAGGGCCTTTCTGAGGAACGGGCTGCTCTTCAATCTTGGTATCTGGCTCTTTCTTTTGCTCTTGGGCAGGATAAGAAGATATTTCTTTAACCTTGAATTTGGGCTTGAATATTTTTTTCATAAGAGAGGGCTTTCTCTCTTCGGGTGTTTTCTCTTCTCTTTTCTTATCTCTCAAGGGCTTTAGGAACTGCCAAAATATTAGAAACCCCACTGCCATAGGAGCGAAGAATATAATAACAGTGGCCCAGATGCCGAAGTATTCCAGAAGAGGCCAACTTATTAAATATCCCAGCCATCCTCCGTTTTTAAGATCAGAATTAAAAGAACCTAATATCCCGCTAGCCCCTATTATTAAAAGGAGAGTGGCCAATACTACGGGCCACACTATTATCTTTTTCTTCTCCGCCAAAATCTCTTTGCCAGTTAGCAGAATCAATCCTGCCACTAAAAAGATTAAAGGAATAGTAAATATAGTTTCTCCAATAAAAAAGCGGGAAGTCCTCATAAAATATTCCCCCGCTATGCCGGCCTTACTAAAAAAACTAAGGGCTATCAATACAGCCGTTAGTAAAAGAAGTATTCCCCAAATCCATTGTTTGGTTTGCCCCGAAAGAGAGATAAATTGTTTATCCTTTTTCTTTTTTCTTTTCTTCTTCCTTGCCACAATATTGCTTTTATTTTATTCCTATCCTCCCTTCTAGTATATCAAAATTCTCCTATTTCTTAAAACCCGTGCCAGCCGGTATCAATTTACCTATAATTACGTTTTCCTTTAGCCCTCTCAGTTTATCCACTTTTCCTTCCAATGAAGCCCTTATAAGGACCCTTGAAGTTTCCTGAAAAGAAGCAGCAGACAAGAAAGAATCAGTAGAAAGGGCTACCCGAGATATACCCAAAAGCACCTCTTTGCCGGTTGCCTCCTTTTTCTTGTCTTTTTTAACTTTCTCGTTCTCCTCGTCAAAAGAGGACATTTCAATTAATTGACCATCTGTAAATTTAGTATCCCCTGAGTCTTTGACTTTAATCCTGGAAAACATCTGCCTCACTATTACCTCAATGTGCTTGTCATGAATAACAGCTCCCTGGGAAGCGTAAATATTCTGGATTTCTTTAAGGATATAGTCTTGAACTGCATCTCTGCCCCCTAAGCGATAAAGTTCTTTTAGATCCAAACTTCCTTCGAACAATTGCTGTCCCTTTTCAACAGAGTCTCCTTTCTTAACCAAAAGCCCGGTATCCTCCGGAACTTTGTACTCTATTACATCCTTCTTTTCACCGGAAGTCCCTTTTATCTTAACTACTCCTTTTTTAGAGTCTATCTCTACCACCTTTCCTTTATCTTTAATAATTTCTGCCTTCCCTTTTGGCTTCCTGGCTTCGAATATCTCCTGAACTCTGGGAAGCCCGAAAGTAATATCACCCGATCCTCCTGCTACTCCTCCGGTATGGAAGGTTCTCATTGTCAATTGAGTCCCGGGTTCTCCTATAGCCTGGGCCGCTATCACTCCTACTGCAGCCCCCGGTTCAACCAGTTTATTCCTGCCCAAATCCCATCCATAGCATTTCTGGCAAACGCCCCTCTTAGACTGACAGACCAAAGGAGACCTTACAGAAACCTCCTCTATTTTATCTCTTTTTTCTATTTCCCTTGCTTTCTCCCAACTAATAGCATCTCCCTTCTTAACTATGGTTTTTCTGCCGTCTTTAACTGCGTCCGAAACTACTCTTCCTACAATTTTCAAAGCAAAGTCCTGACCTATGTTCTCCGCTTCTTCTTTTCTAACGGTCATGGATCTTGTAGTGCCGCAGTCCTTTTCTGACACAATAACCTCATGGGCTACGTCAACTAAACGTCTTGTCAAATATCCTGCCGTAGAAGTTCTCAGAGCGGTATCTGCTGTTCCCTTCCTGGCCCCGTGTGTGGAGATAAAATACTCTAATACGTTAAATCCCTCCTTAAAAGAACTTCTTACCGGCAACTCTATAATCTGTCCTGCCGGGTTGATAACAAGTCCTTTCATGCCGGCCATCTGCACCGGCTGGCTCCAAGAGCCCCTTGAGCCTGATTTAATAATAGTGGAAACAGAACCTCCTTGGGGCAAGGCATCCGGTACTAACTGTTCAATCTCGGACTTTACTTTAGTCCATACTTCAATAATCTTAGCATTTCTTTCCTCTTTAGAGAGGAGCCCTTTGGTAAAGTACCCGTCAATAGTTTTTACCTTCCCTTCTGCTTCTTCCATGATCTTTTTCTTTTCTTTGGGAACAACCAGGTCGCTCATTCCCCATGTAATCCCGGATATTGTCGAATATTTAAAGCCGGTTTCTTTAATTTTATCTAAAACTTTTTCTACGGTTTCTTGGTCATATTTTTCAATAATAACGCTTACCAGTCTTTCCAGTTTTTTGGAGGTCATTTCTTCGTTAACAAATCCCCAGTCTTCAGGCAAGTCGTAGTTAAACAGGATTCTCCCCACCGAAGTCTCTGTCGCTTCATCAATAGAGTTTTCTTCCTCTTTCATTCCAAATACTTTTATCTTTGCCCTAAGATCTATTTGATCCATATTGTAGGCTAAGATTGCCTCCTCGGGACTAGCAAAAATCCTGCCCTCTCCCTTCACGCCCTCTTTCAAAACAGTGGACCAGTAACAGCCCAAGACAATATCTTGGGTAGGAGCCACAATAGGAATACCAGTCGCAGGCTTTAAGAGATTATACACAGAATGCATTAAACTTTTCGCCTCTTCCTGGGCTTTATCTGAGAGAGGAAGATGAACCGCCATCTGATCTCCGTCAAAGTCTGCGTTAAATGCTTTACAGACCAAGGGATGCAATTGGATAGACTCACCTTCAATTAGAACGGGCTGAAAGGCCTGAATACCAAGCCGGTGAAGAGTGGGAGCCCTGTTAAGCAATACTAGTCTGTTTTTTACCACTCCTTCCAGAATACCCCAGACTTCGTCTGTTTCTTCTTCTATTAGTCTGGAGGCGCCTCTGACATTGTAAGCGAGTTCTTTTTCCAAGATTTCTTTAATAACAAACGGCTTAAAGAGTTCCAGGGCCATTTTCTTAGGCAAACCGCACTGGTGCAGTTTTAATTTCGGCCCAACCACAATTACAGATCTGCCCGAATAGTCTACTCTTTTACCCAGAAGGTTCTGGCGAAATCTTCCCTGCTTTCCTTTAAGCATGTCCGCTAAGGACTTAAGAAGCCTCCTTCCTCCAGTTGTAGCAGTAGTAAGAACCCCTTTTCTCATGCCATTATCTATTAAAGCATCCACTGCTTCCTGAAGCATTCTCTTTTCGTTTCTGACAATAACTTCGGGAGCGCCTATCTCCAAAAGATGTTTGAGCCTGTTGTTTCTGTTGATTACTCTGCGGTACAAGTCATTAAGATCAGAAGAGGCGTATCTCCCTCCGTCTAACTGAACCATGGGCCTTAAATCCGGAGGCAAGACAGGGACAACTGTCATAAACATCCATTCCGGCCTAATCCCGCCCTCTTCCATGTTTTGGAAAAATCTTAGCCTTCCAAGCATTTTCTTTCTTGCCGCAGGAGTGGCTTTTTCCATTTCTTTCTCCAGATTTTTGATTTCTTCTTTAAGATTAATCTCTTCAAAAATCTTCCTAAGGGTTCCGGCTCCCGTCCCTGCTTCAAAGGCCTCTCCGTACTTGGAAGAATATTTGTAATATTCAACTTCAGATAATACTTTAAATTTTGTTAAAGAAGACACTTCGCTTCTGGCCACATCCCTTGCTTTCTTCAAATCTTCTTTGGTGACTTCTTTGTTCTTCTTGTCGGTATTAAGATCTTTGGCCTTCCTCTTGTATTCTTTATCTATGCTCTTAAGAATATTTTCTTTTTCCTCTTCGTTAACCTTGGTAATAATGTAAGAGGCAAAGTAAATTACTTTTTCTAAGTGATGCATGGGCATATCCAAAACCCTGCCCATCCTTGAAGGCACTCCCCTTAAATACCAGATATGAGAAACGGGACAGGCCAGCTTGACATGCCCCATTCTCTCTCTTCTCACAGAGGATTTGGTAACTTCTACCCCGCACCTGTCGCAGATTACCCCTTTATATCTGATTCTCTTGTATTTGCCGCAGTAACATTCGTAGTCTTTTTCCGGTCCGAAAATTCTTTCGCAAAAAAGCCCGTCCTTTTCTGCTCTCTGGGTTCTGTAATTGATAGTCTCAGGCTTGGTCACTTCTCCAAACGACCAAGAGAGTATTTCCTCGGCTGAAGCAATCTTTATTTTAATGGCTTCTAGGTCTGCTACTCGCATAATTATTTTTTATCATCGTTACGAGGTTTTTCTTTTATCTCAACCCCCAGGCCGAGGGACTTAAGTTCTGAAATCATCAATTTAAAAGAGGCGGGCACGCTCGGATTCTTAATGGGCTCTCCTTTCAGAATAGACTCGTATGCTGCCGCCCTTCCTGAAACGTCGTCTGACTTTATAGTAAGCATTTCCTGAAGGCTGTGCGCGGCTCCGTATCCTTCTAGGGCCCAGACTTCCATCTCTCCGAATCTCTGCCCTCCGAATTGGGCCTTCCCTCCCAAAGGCTGCTGGGTAATCAAAGAATAGGGGCCTATAGCTCTCATATGGATTTTATCTTCTACCATATGAATAAGTTTCATCATATATATGTAGCCTACTGTTATTTTCTCCGGGAAAGGAAGCCCTGTTCTGCCGTCGTAAAGGGTGAGTTTTCCGTCCTCTGGAAAGCCTGCTTCCTTTAACTCCCTCTTTATATCCCCCTCGTGGGCCCCGTCCAGCGACGGAGTCTCCGCCTTATAATTAAGTTTATGGGCGGCTAATCCGAGATGGGTTTCTAGAATCTGTCCTATGTTCATTCTTGAAGCTACTCCCAAAGGATTCAATATTATATCCACTGGAGTCCCGTCTTTCAGGAAGGGCATTTCCTCCTCCGGAACTACAATGGAAATAACTCCTTTGTTGCCGTGGCGCCCCGCTAACTTGTCTCCTGCCTGAACCTTTCTTCTAACTGCTATTTCTACTTCAACCCTCTTAATCACCCCGGGCTCTAATTTATACCCGTCTTCTCTGGAAAAGACTTTTACTCCTACCACCCTTCCTCTTTTGCCGTGCTCCATAAGAAGGGATGTGTCTTTAACGTCTCTTGCTTTCTCTCCGAAAATAGCCCTTAATAATCTTTCCTCCGGAGTAAGGCCTGCTTCTCCTTTAGGAGAAATCTTCCCTACTAAAATATCGTTTGGCCCGACTTCTGCTCCGATTCTAACCACCCCCTCTTCGTCCAAATCTTTCAGTTTTTCCTCTGAAACATTGGGGATGTCGCAAGTGGTAATTTCAGGGCCTAGTTTTGTTTCTCTGACGTCACAAGAGAAATTCTCTAAATGAATTGAAGTATAGAAATCTTCTTTGACTGCTCTCTCAGATAAAATAACGGCGTCTTCGAAATTTTGGCCCTGCCAGGACATAAAAGCGACAAGAACATTCTTGCCCAAAGCCAGTTTTCCGTCTTTAATGGCGCCTCCGTCTGATAATATTTCTCCCTTCTTCACCTTCTGGCCTTTATTAACTACAGGCTTTTGGTGAAAGCAGGTATATTGGTTGGTCCTAGTAAAGGTTCTCAACCTGTACTCGTCCATTCTTCCTTTAATAGTCCTTACTTTTATGATTTCTGAATCCACTTCTTTAACCGTACCTGCCTCTCTGGCAACCACTGCCTGGCCCGAATCGCGCGCTACCTTGGCTTCCATGCCAGTACCTACTAAAGGAACATCGGGATTAAGCAAGGGAACCGATTGCCTCTGCATGTTAGATCCCATAAGAGCTCTGTTTGCGTCATCGTTCTGAAGGAAGGGTATCAGGGAAGTAGCAAGAGAAAAACACTGTTCAGGAGAAACGTCAATGTAGTCTATTTGGTCCCTGTCAATCTCGGTAGGCTTTCCTTTTACTCTGGCGTCTACTCTGGAAGGGATAATCTTGCCCTTTTCATCTATAGGAACGCCTGCATGAGTAATGCTGTATTTTTCTTCTTCAAAAGCATCTAAAAAGTGGATTCCGGGAAGCACTTTCCCTTTTTCCACCTTGTAATACGGGGTTTCAATAAAACCGTATTTGCTCACATCCGCAAAAGTAGCCAAATGGTTTACCAAGCCGATATTAGGGCCTTCTGGCGTCTGGATAGGGCAGATCCTTCCATAGTGGGAGGGCTGAACATCCCTAACTTCAAATCCTGCTCTTTCTCTTGTCAGCCCACCGGGGCCTGTGGCAGACAATCTTCTTTTGTGCTCTAGTTCTGCCAGAGGATTCTCATTGTCCATAAACTGGCTTAACTGGGAAGAACTAAAGAACTCTTTAACCACGGCCATAGCAGGTCTTGGGTTGATAAGCTGAGAGGGTGTTAAACTATGAGGATCCAGAGTAGACATTCTGTCTTTAACAATCCTTTCTATTCTCATCAGACCCACCCTTATTCTATTCTGCAGCACCTCTGAAAAGGCTCTTACTCTTCTGTTGCCCAGATGGTCTATTTCGTCAGGCAGGCCTTCTGGATCGTTATTTAACCTTATAATCTCTTTTATGGTGGCTACTACGTCTTCTAGTTTTAAAACTCTGTCTTCCGGCTTTATTTCCCCCTTGGAAGACTTAAGTTCTTCCAGTCTTCTGTGCATTCTCCATCTGCCAACCTCGGAAAGATCATACCTGTCAAAATTAAAGAAAGTGTTCTCAATTAATTCTTTAGCAGTCTCGGGCGTTACCAGATCGCCCGGCCTTAATCTTTTGTATATTTCAACCAAGGCCTCTCCCTGATTTTTGCTGTTGTCTTTTTCTAAAGTCTTATCAATATACTTTAACTCTCCTTTATCCACCCCCTGGAACATTTCTTTGATCTGCTTGTCGTCTCCTGCTCCGAAGGCCCTTAGTAAGGTAGTGGCTGCTACTTTTCTTTTCCTGTCTATCTTTACTCCGATGTAGCCCTTGGAGTCTGTTTCAAATTCCAGCCAAGCCCCTCTGTTGGGAATAATCTTGGCTCCGAAGCACTTTTCCCCTCTGCTCATTTGAAGAGTAAAGAAAGCCCCGGGAGAACGGATAAGTTGGGAAATGGCCACCCTTTCCACTCCGTTGATAATAAAAGTCCCCCTACTTGTCATAAGGGGAAAGTCGGCTAAAAACACCTGTTGCTCTTTGATCTCTTTTGTTTTAAGGTTTACCAGCCTTACTTTTACCCTTAAAGAGGCCTCGTGAGAATCATTGTTGCTCTTTGCTTCAAACTCGTCTGCATGCTTGGGCTCGTCTAACTTAAAGTCCTTAAACCAAATCTCAAACTCCTTGCCGGTATAGTCTTTAATAGGAGAAACCTCGGCAAAAAGATTTTTTAATCCTTCTTCCCAAAACCAGCTCCAATTCTTCTTTTGGATTTTAAGAAGATTAGGGACTTCGTGGGAAATTTTAGAAGTAGAAAACTTTTTAACGGAGGGCATATACAATTAATGGGCGAATATCAAAACGCCCGTTCTTAGAAATAAACTTTATTTACTTGTCTGTGAGAAAAGAGGGTAGGTTAAAGATAATAGAAAAAGATATTTTTGGCCAAAATATCTTTCTTAGGGTATTCAAACTTACTACCTTTAAATTTTATTCATTTATAAAGTTTTGTCAACCCCCTTTTCCCAAGGGGGCGACAAAATCTCCTTATTCTTCTGTTTCTTCCTCAGACTCTATTTCCGGAGGATTCTCCTGGACAGGGGCCTGCTGAGGCTGCCTTAACCCTGTCAGAGCGTCCTTTCCTTCCTTCAAATTATTTAATACTTTCTGGATCTGCTCGTTGCCGGGATTAAGTTCTGCTAATTTCTCCATAACACGGACTGCCTCCCCCTTCATGCCCCGCTGGTCATAAGTAAGGCCCAAGAAGTAAAGGGCGTTGGCATAGTTGGGATCTATACCCACTGCTCTTTCAAGTTCTTGCTGGGCTGACTGGTATTCTCCTTGCTGGTAATAAACAATTCCTAACTGAAATGCCAATCCTACATCCATGGGAGCCACCCTTTTGGCTTCTTTTAGTTCTGCAATGGCGCCCTCCAAATTGTCTTCCATCTGGAAAGCCAAAGCCAATTGGAATCTCGCCGGCGCATAATTGGACTTCAGCTCCAGGGCTTTTCTGAACTTGTTTTTAGCAGAAGATATTTTCATCTCTCTTTCCTTCTCCTTCGAGGCCATAGAAGCCATGTTTAACAAGGCAACACCGCTCTGGGTTGGATAGTAGGGATTAGTTGGCTCTAATTCTGACGCCTTGCTGTAAGAACTTAAAGCCCAGTCGCCTACTCCCTCTACTCTCCCTATAAGATTCTGATAAACAAATCCCCTCACAGACCAGTTAGCCACGTTTGCGGAATTAACGTCGCTTGCGGCTTTGGATGAGGCAATAGCGTTGCTCACAAGTAGCTGAATCCTCTGATTCTTTTGCGCTTGAGACAAATCTTCCCGGGCGGCATCAACACCCACCTTCCGAAGGTAAATCTGGGATAATTCTCTCCAGTAAAGATCATTATTGGGGTTTGTCCGCGCTGCCTTTTCTATCTTTGAGACAGCTTGGTCGGTTTCTCCTCTAGCCCAGGCAACTGTCCCTTGCTTGTACTCAACTTCGGCCACGTAACGCTGCCCTTCTAAGATAAGAAGACCCAAGCCGAAGATAAATACTATAGTAAAGACGAAGGTGGCAACTAAGTTGACCCAAGAGGAGGCCTTTAATTTAATCTCTTTCTTTTCTGTGGAGATAAGGGCGGCGATACCCCCTATTAGCAAAAAGAAGAGAAACTCTAAAGAGAGGTTGCTTTTGTAAAGAGCATATCCTCCTATCAAGGCCAGAAAACTCACAAACATGCCCGCACCTATCATCCACATTTGAGAAGAGTTTTCTTCCTGTTGTTCTTTTTTCGGGAAAAACAAAAGTTTTATGCCGTAGAAAACAGCAAATCCTACCACAGCCAAAAAGGAAATAATACCTAAAACACCGGTAGTGGCCAGAAGGTTGGCCGGCTTAGATCCTGCGCTGTTAAATCTTACGTTCCAGAAATTGGTGTTGTTAAACCATTCTGCTTTCTCGTGTTTTGCGAAATCATAGACAAAGGTACCGGGCCCAGATCCCAAGACGGGGCTTTCTTTAACCGTCTCCCAGGAAACTATCCAACTAGGTTTTTGAGCAAGATAAACTTCTATTGATTTTGAACCATGAGTAGGAACCTGAATGTTAAAGAAATTGAACAATAAGGCAATAGCTAAAAAGAACATGGGGATAATCAGCCATCTGTTGTCGAAAACATCTCTCTTCTGCATTCCTATAGCCATTAAGGCGGCAGATCCGATAACAAGAACCCACCAGGCAGGAGAAAAGTCAATCATTATCAAAAGCATAACAGAAGCCAGCAAAGCAATCACAAAAACTCCTCTAAGCACTCTCTTGTTGACCATAGCCAATACTACAAAAAGGGGCACCATCACGGCTACAAATAATGCCAAGGTATTCACAGAGCCTACAGTATTAAAGGAAGCGCTCTGAGTGAAAGGAAGGAGGATTATGAATCTGCCGAACAATTGTAAAATTCCGTAAAGTATGGCTATAAAACTAGAAACCCCCAAAATAATGGTAGAATAGAATACTTCTTTTTTCTCTAAAACATTGCTTAGCAAGATATAGAGAAGAAACAATCCGATAAGAGTAAGCAGGCTGGCCGAGGTGTCCAAAGGCCATCCCCAGAAACTACCGAATCTCCACAAAGAGAAAAAGGTTGAGGCGATATACACCAAGAGAAAAGCAATAACCGGTATATGAAGCAGAATAAGGTTAAACCTGGCCTTCGAGGATGTAGAAATCTTCATCATCCAAGCAAAGGCGGAGACAAAAACCAAAACCAGCAATAAGGCCTGCTTGTTAAACCCTGCAACGCTTGCTGTCCAAGGCAGAAAAAACAGGGGAAACAGAAAAATAAGCAGGTATATAGAGTACTTTGATATTAAATCAAATATGTTTATTGTCTTAAAGAAGTTTTTTATCATTTTTCTATTATTTTAACTCGTATCGGATAAAACCTTTTTGTTCTCATTCTTCTAATTTTAAAACACTTAAGAAGAAAAAACAATAATACTTTT
>CAYXTC010000014.1:0-17551 GCA_964468405.1 uncultured Candidatus Saccharibacteria bacterium
ATTTTTATTTCAAGATTATATGATTATTCATTAGCGAAACAAGCTTTGCTTATTTCAATGACTTTAAAAACTTATCTAAAGATTTTGTGTTAACAATATCTTTTCTCTCAGCCCACCCTCTTCTGGCCTGGGCTATGCCGAGATCTATAAACCTCATTTGCTCTTTTTGGTGAGCGTCTGTATTGATTATCATTTTCACGCCAGAATCTTTGGATTTTCTAATATGATCATCCTTGAGGTCAAGCCTTAAGGGAAAAGAATTGATTTCCAATATTGTCTCTGTTCTCTTGGCTGCCTTCAGTATCTCCGCAAAGTTAATCTCGTAAGCGTCTCTTTTCTGGATTAACCTGCCCGTAGGATGGGAAATAATATCAATGTTCGGATTTCCCATGGCCTTGATTATCCTTTCTGTCATCTCCTCCCTGCTCATTTTGAAATGGGAGTGGATCCCTGCTATTACAAAGTCCAATTCGGATAAAGATTCGTCTTTAATATCGACTGAGCCGTCTTTTAAAATATTGGCTTCGCACCCCTTCAATACTTTCATCCCTTTCATCTCCTTGTTTATCTTGTCTATCTCCTTATTCCTCTTTCTCAACTGCTTTTCGTCAAGCCCGTGCTCTATTTTTAAAAATTTAGTATGGTCTGCTATACCTACATACTCATAACCCATATCCTTTGCTTTTTGGGCAATCTCCTTAATGGAGTTTACTCCTCCATCCCAGTCAGAGTGGCAATGGAGGTCTCCTTTGATATCTTTGTACTCTATGAGATCGGGAAGATTTCCTTTTCGGGCGGCTCCTATTTCTCCCTCGTCTCTCCTTATCTCCGGAGGGAAAAGGGGAAGGTTTATGGCTTTATAAACCTCTTTTTCTGTCCTGCCTGCTATTTGTTTATCTTTCCTAAAGACTCCGTACTCGTTGAGTTTTAACCCCTTGCCTACTGCTATTTTCCTTGTCGCTATGTTATGTTCTTTGCTCCCGGTGAAATACTGGAGGGCGGACCCGTAACTTTTCTCTGGCACTATTCTTAGGTCAACATCCAAACCCTCTCGGGTTCTCACAGATCCTCTGGTAGTTCCCTTGCTTTGAATCCTTACTACCTCATCCAAAGAAGAAAAAAAGTCCATTACTTTCTCTGGCTCATCAGATACTGCCAGAATATCCACATCTCCTATGGTCTCTTTCTTTCTTCTGACAGAGCCTGCCACATCTATTTTTTTAACCTCCTTTAGTTTCTTAAGTTTTCCAATTATTTCTCTGACTATGGGCATAATATCTCCCAGCAGAAATCTGCCCCTGCTCTTTTTAACAAACTCTATGCCCTGAAGAATATTCTCTTCTGTCTTTTTGCCAAAACCATCCAGATCCCTAATCTTTCCCTGTCTAGCCGCCCTTTCTAAAGTCTTAAGATCTGAAACCCCCAGTTCCCTGTAAAGAGTTCTTGCTTTTCTGGGGCCCACTCCCTCGACAGAAGTAAGTTCTTCCAATTTTAAAGGAAGCTTCTTTTTAAATTTTTCGTAATATTTTATCTTTCCTGTCTTAATATATTCTTCTATTTTCTCTGCTATGCTCTCTCCCACTCCTGAGATTTCTTTCAACGCCTTTAGCCCGCCTTCTTGGTAAACGCTTTTTACGTCCTTATTCATTCCTTCCAAAGCAAGAGCCGCCCTCTGGTAGGCCTGGGGCTTAAAAGGCACATCTTCCATCCTTAAGTACTTGGAGATATTACGGAAGATTTTCGCCAACTCTCTGTTTGTCATAACCTTCTGTTAGTTCTTTTAAAGGGCAAAAAGTCAAGATAAAAGGAGAGGAAATCATCAAAGCCGTGGCTCATAGGAAGAATATTTTTACGGATTAACAAGAGTAAAAAGCCGGCAAAAAGAGTAAGCACTCCAACCAATATGAAAATGACTTTGAATCCAAAAGTAGCAGCCACTATCCCTCCTATCCCTCCGGTTATGCCAGTAGCAAAGCCCAAAAAAGTGCTGTCCATGGCCCACTCATATGCCTCCTGTCCCCGGTCTATGTGGCGAGTAAAGATGGCATTCCAAGAGGGTATGACAAAGGCCATTCCCACAGCATGGATTACCTGCACAAGATAGATATGGCCCGGCGTAGTGGCAAACAAAAAGCCAAAGGGAGCAACCCCGTTAATGAAAAGCCCTAAAATCATCATCCAATAGTCGTCTCTGTCTCCGACCACTTTGTCAAAATATCTGCTGATAGGTATCTGGAGAAAGGATTTTACTGACCAGTAGATAAGGGCTGAGAATCCTGCAATCTCTGCTGCTTTGGCAGGATCTGAAATAATATCCTGGAGAATAAAAAGGGCAAAAACAGGAGACAAAAGCCCCCATCCCCCCAGTAAGAAAAAATCGCTTGCTATTAGAAACCTTATTACTTTGTTCATTTTTCTGGCCATACTCTATTTTTTTAATATTGTTACTTTTATTTCTCTTTCCCGACTCCTATTATCAAAATCCAAGAATACAATCTGCTGCCAAGTCCCCAGGGTTAGTTCTCCTTTTTCTATGGGCAAGGCCAAAAAGGGATTTACTAAAGCAGACCTTATATGAGCATACCCGTTGCAGTCTCCCCATTTCTTGCAGTGCTCGTAGTCTTTGGTTTGAGGGACCAGCCGGTCTAAAACATTTTTAAGATCTTGAACAGCCCCACTTTCATATTCCATGGTTGTCAAACCGCAAGTGGAGCCGGGGCAAGAAACCAAACAGATCCCTTCTTCTATGCCAGAATTCTCCAGGATTTCTGCCACCCTCCCTGTTATATCAATAATATCGTTAAAGCCTTTGGTTGAAAGATTAAACTTCATTCTTTGATTATACTAAATCGTTTTCTATGCTCCAAGTCTTTAAAGAGAAAGCGAACCCCGATCTTCCAAAGAAAAATAATTCCTACAAGGGTTAAAATAACATCTGCTCCTCTTATCACAAAGCCAAATCCCAATCCGGCAGCAGCTCCTTTCCCCAAGGCTTGGAAAGCAAACACCTGCCCCGCCTCTAAAGCGCCCAAACTGGCAGGCAAAGGAAAAAGGTAAGAAAGATAGAGAACGAACATTACAGCCAGGGCGACCAGGATGTTGAAACCGCCCCCAAGAAAGTATATCACCAGAGCAATCCGGGAAAAAATACTTAAATACTTCAGAAAAGAAAGACCCAGCCCCTTCCAAAAGAAGACCTTCTTGCAGTTTAAGAACGATGTCATAGATTTTTCTATGCCCCATACTGTCTTATTATCCTGTTTTCCTATCTTAAGCAGTTTTAAAAACCAAGTAAGCAAGCTCTTTTTCTGATACGTCCGGAAAAAGAAAAAGGAAAGGACAGCAACAAGAGAGACCGCTATAGCCAGAACTGCTATTTTGAATAAGCCAAAGGGGAAAGAGGATGAGAATAAAAAGACAACAGATCCCAATATCAGAAAGAAAAACAGAACAATTATGTCCAACACTTCCCCGACGACAACAGAAGAAACATTCTTGTGAAAAGGTACAGAAAACTTTTTCTTGGCAGCGTAAACCCTAAATCCCAAATTCCCCAAGAAGGCAGCAGGCGAAAAAATGTAACTGATAGAAAAAGCAGCAATAACTACTGGAATCAGGTTTTTGAGAGGAACTCTGCATCCTAAATTCTTTAAGATAAAATGCCATTTTCCTGCTCCGGCTATCCAGATAAAAAAAGTAAGGGCCAAAATGACAACCCCCCTTATACTGGCAAAGTTAATTAAAACTTCTTTAATCTCTTTAAGCCCCACTATCCTGACTATCCAGAAAACTATTCCTAGGCCGATTAAAAAAGAGATTATTAGCGCTAAAGTCTTTTTTGCTTTCCCCATCAAATAAATTAAGTGCTTTTAGGAGGAAACTTCTCGTCCACTTCGTTAAGAAAAGATACTATAACCGGATCATAAATAATCTCTTTCGCCCATCTGGCCCAAAGCCTTCTCCTGATCTTGCCCTGCTTCTTCCAGTATTCCATGCCCTGAAGATAATTCTCCATTTTATCTATTTGCTTAACAAATCTGCCCTCAGGAGTACTGCCCTCCTCAAACTCTTTCCAAAGATTCACGATTTCTTTCCTAAGAGAAAGAGAAAGATCAGAAACCGCTTTTTCCAGTCCTTTAAGTTCTTTTTTGTATTTCTTTTTATCCCTCTTCCTCTTCTCAGAGAGGGTAAAGGTGGGCCATTTATCCAAAACCTCTTTTATCTTTTTCTTATCTTTAAGGTCGCGAGGTAAAAGAGGGTCATAGGGGGTTTCGTCTCTAGAATAAACTTCGCAGATATCATGGATTAGGGCTATCTTTAAAACTCTCTCTATATTCAAATCCTCTTTCCTGCGGGCTAAAAGCCAGGCCATTAGGGCTGTTCTGAAGATATGGTCTCCTGTACTCTCTCTATTCTTAAACCCATGGGCCACCCACCCCCTTCTATCTTTGTTCTTAAGGGTCCCGACTTTATTCAAAAAATCGATTATATTTTTTAACTCCTGCTTTTTGGGCATATAGTGCATTATAGCAACAAAAAGCCCCGCTTGGCTAGCGGGGCGAAAAAAACAGATCTGATTTAAGAGGTTTTATACTTGATTTTCCTTATCTTATAAATAGTCTTTATGGGCGAAGAAACCGGGATGTTTTCTCCTTTCTTGGCCCCTAAAAGGGCTCTTCCCACTGGAGAGTCGCTGCTTATCTTCCCGGCTTCAGGGTTAGCCTCCATGGTTCCTAAGATCTGAAACTCATCTTCTTGGCCGTTAACTTCTACTGTGACATAAGCCCCTAGCCTGACCTCGTTTTTCTTTGACCTGGAAGGAGGCTTAATTACCTTGGTATTTTTGATAACATTTTCCAGTTCTGATATTCTCGCTTCCAAAAGATCCAAATCTTCTTGGAAGGAAATGTAATCGGGATTTAAATCCTCAGATTCCCAAATATTAGGAACTTCGCTATGCGTTTTAGCAAATCTTGCTTTCTTTAAGGACTCGTATTCTTTCTTAATCTCCTTTAGTTTTTGTGGAGTCAGATAAAAGACTCTTTCTTCTTCCATAGTATCAAAATTAATCTTTTTTCTAGTAGATTGGGCTATTGTGGATTTAAATCCCATTTTAGTTACAGGATCATTAGTTTACTCTTTTATATCTTTTTGTCAAGACTAGTTTCAAAAAGATATCTTAATGACCTTTTTAATTTGTTTTATAAACCATCCTTGAGGTTTTTATTTTATTCTTTCCAGACCTTTTGTCAAGTGTGGAAAAACCAGATTAAAACCCCTTCTTTGAGAGGGGCCGGGAAAAGTGACTATATTTCTACTAATAATTACATAAAATATTCGCATTCGTCACATTTTTCCCGGCAAAGGCATTTCTTTTTCTCTAAAAAGCTGGCTGGGACATGACCGCTGGGGACCAAAGGAAGTTCCCCTATATCTGCCTCCAGATTCCTTACCCCCTCTTCTGACCTAATCTGTTTTTTAATAAGGTCGTTAATCCTTTTGAGGTTCGGGGATACCAAGCCGATAATTAAGTTATGATGGTGGCCGGAAGGAAACCTAACCAGGTTATAAACCATGGGGCAGTTCTCAAACTTCTTGGCCATCTTATCTACCAATCTGGATGGAGCCTCCAGGGAGATATTGGCGCTTACTTTGTAAAACCTTGATATGTTCAGTGTCCCGTGGGTTTCCAGAAAATTATTGCCTGTCATTTTTTCTACCCTTTTTCTCGCGCCCATAGGGGTCAGGCCGGTCTCTTTGGCTATTTTAACAAAACTTGTTCTGCCGTCTTGGGCCAGCAATTGAAGAATCTGACGGTCAATTTCATCTAAATCTTTAAGTTCCCAGGACTCAGGAACGGGGTAATCTTCAACAGAAAAGTCTGCTACTTTTACTCTATCGCACAAGACAGCAAACTTTATATCCTTTATCTTTAACTTTTCTTTCTTTCTTCTTAACACCGACATGGCTGTCCTGTACGCTTTGCCGGTAACAATGTCGTTGTCTATTACTAAAACTTTTCTTCCTTTAGCTTTTTCTTCCTCCAAGCCCTTGCCGTAGTCGTCCATAGTAGTCAGGGTGGCGTCTATTTTCTTCTCCTCTTTAAGCCAGTTATAAAGACCTTCAGCATAAAAAATGCCGTCGTCCTCTAGGCCTATTACACAAGCCCTATCCTCTCCAAAATATTCCTCTACTTCTTTTCCCACTCCTTTGATAAACTTTCTGACGGGCTTAAGAGCCAAGAAAGAATTTCTTTTTGTATTGCTTGACATAATAATTAATTAATTCATCTCTAATCTCAGGGTTAGAGGCGGCTATCAGTAATTCCACTTTATCATGTTGTCTGCCTGGAATAAAGTCATACTCTTTGAAGCTGCCGTCTGAATTAACGCTTACAATCTCACATCCCGCCCTTTTTGCCATAAAAAACCCGGGATCTATTTCAGATCTGGGTTCTTCGAACATAACATAGGCGTCTACTAAACCGGCAGCCAGGTAAGCGTAGATATAAGAGCCTCCGTGAGGATAAAATAGGGCCTTGGGATGAAGGTTTTTTACCAGTTTCCCAAAGAAATCCAAAAACTTAGGAGAATATTCAGAACTCATAATGTAACTGGCTAAGACAACAGAGTCCTTAAGAGATTTTTTCTTAGAAGGAAAAATCTTTTTCTTTTGATCCCCGGCGACAAGATAGTTGCCGTCTTCTTCTGTAATATAATACCTATCATTTAAAACATCGCCAATGCCTGTAACCAAGGGCTTTCTGTCTTTGTCAAAAAAACTCAAAACAGTATACCAGTTATGGGGAATATCCCTTAAGAAAAGCATTGAGCCGTCAAAAGGATCAATGGCGCCGTAAATATGGTTGCCGTTTTTTATGTCCCGATTTTCAGGCTCTGAGAACACGGTGGCTTCAACTTGATGCTTCTTTAAGATACCTTCTAATACCTCTTCCCCTACCCTGTCAATGGATATTTCCATATCCTCGGGTCTGTTAATGGTTTCCCCCAGCACCTTCTTGCCTCCTCCAAGACTGGCCGTTTTCTTTATTTCTTCTGCGGCTTTTGATAAATATTCTTTGACAACTTTTCTTGTTTTTTCTTCCATAAAAAATTATACAATATCTTACTAGTGTACCCGCGCCCAGACAAAAGTCAAGAGTAAAAAAAGACGGCCGGAGCTGCCGGCCGCCTTTCTTAAATGAGATTAGTACATCTGGGGAGGCATTTGAGGCGATTGGCTTTTTTCTTCTTTCTCTTCTTTCTCGTCTGCTACTACCGCCTCTGTGGTTAAAAGCATAGCGGCAGCAGAAACTGCATTTTGCAAAGAAGAACGCACCACTTTGGTAGGATCTACTATGCCGGCCTCCATAAGGTCTTCGAATTTCATTCTTTGAGCGTTAAATCCTTCATATCCTTTTCCCTCCTTCACTTTCTGGGCCACTACAGCACCGTCCATGCCTGCATTTTCGGCTATCTGCCTAACTGGAGCCTGTAAAGACCTTCTTAAAATATCTATTCCTGTCTCTTCTTCTTTTTCACCGCTCAAACCTTCCAAATCTAAACTTGCCCTTAGCAGGGCTGTTCCTCCTCCTGTTACAATGCCCTCTTCAACTGCTGCCTTGGTGGCAGCCAAAGCATCTTCTGTCTTGTGCTGTCTGGCTTTCTGCTCAACTTCGGTGGCAGCCCCTACCTTTATCACAGCCACGCCGCCTGCCAACTTGGCAAGTCTCTCTTGAAGTTTTTCCTTGTCAAAGTCAGAATCTGAAGATTCGATTTCTTTTTTAATCTGGTCTACTCTTGCCTGAATGCTTGCCTTATTCCCCTTGCCTTCAATAATAGTGGTGTTTTCTTTGGTAGACATCACTCTTCTGGCAGAGCCCAGTTTTTCCAGCTCAGTTTCTTCCAGTTTAAGGCCTTTTTCTTCTGAAATCACCTCAGCCCCTGTAACGGTGGCAATATCCTGGAGCATTTCTTTCTTCCTGTCTCCGAAGCCCGGCGCTTTCACGGCCAGAGTGTTAAAAGCCCCCCTTAATTTATTAACCACCAAAGTGGCCAGAGCCTCTCCTTCAATTTCTTCTGCTATAATCACCAGTTCCTTTTTTCCGCTTTGGGAAATCTTTTCTAAAAGAGGAAGGATTTCCTTTAAGGAAGATATTTTTTTATCTGTGATAAGAATAAAGGGGTCCTCGTAAACAGCCCTCATTCTTTCTGAGTCTGTAATCATATAAGGGGAGACATATCCTTCGTCAAACCTTAATCCCTTAACAATTTCTTTTTCTAATCCAAAGGTTTTTGACTCTTCAACCGTGATAACTCCATCTTTGCCCACTTCTTCCATAACCTCTGCTATAAGGTTGCCGATTTCTTCGCTTTCTGCAGAGATTGTGGCAACCTGAGCCCTTTCTTCTCTGGTAGTAACATCTTTTGCCATTCCTTTAAGGGATTCTAAAACCTTTTGAGAAGCCTTTTCAATGCCGCGCTTTAAAGCCAAGGGGCTGGCACCTGCTGCTACGTTTTTCAACCCCTCTTTAATAATGCTTTGGGCTAAAACTACAGATCCTGTGGTTCCATCCCCTGCCATCTCGTTTGTCTTTTCTGCCACTTCTTTAACGATCTCGGCTCCCAGGTTCTCTGCTTTATCAGAAAGCGAGATCTCTTTGGCAATAGTCACCCCGTCGTTGGTAATAGTGGGAGACCCATATCCTTTGTCAAAGACAACGTTTCTGCCTTTGGGGCCCATGGTGACCCTAACAGTATCTGCGACTTTATCTACTCCTTTTTTAAGAATTTTTCTTGCTTCTTCGTTGTATTTAATTTGTTTTGCCATTGTTTGCGCCCTTTGCTCTCCTGAAAAGGATTCGCTCGGGCTCTAAAAGTTACTCTTCTATTGTAGCAAGAATATCTTCCTCTTTGGCAATTAAATATTCTTTGTCTCCAACCTTTATTTCAGTAGGGCCGTACTTACTAAAAAGAACTTTTTGGCCCTCTTTTATGTCTAAAGGTACAACCTTTCCGTCGTTATTCTTTCTACCGGGTCCTACGGCAATAACCTTGCCCTGCTCGGGCCTTTCCTTTTCTGCTGTCTGGGGGAGAAGAATGCCGGATTCTGTTTTCTCCTCTTCTTTGGTTGCTTCTATTAGAATGTGATCTGCAATGGGTTTTATCTTCATAATAATCTAGGCCCCGGGCTTTCGGGCGAGAAGCCCTTTACCCGTTAGCAATTAAGACTTATGAGTGCTAATACTGTAATATATCCGATTGACTCCCCTTCTGTCAATAGTTCCCTTTCAGAAATTTTCCTGTATAACTTTGCTTTACTTTCTTAATGTCTGCAGGACTGCCCTCAGCTATTATCTTGCCTCCTTCTTTGCCGCCTTCGGGCCCTAAGTCGCATATCCAGTCTGCGTTCTTAATAAAGTCGAGGTTGTGTTCTATGGTTAAGACAGTATTGCCCTTGGCTACCAAACTTTTTAAAACATATATTAATTTCTTTACGTCTTCGAAATGAAGACCGGTAGTAGGCTCATCGAGCATATAAAGGGTCTTGCCTATTCCCTTTTTGGAAAGTTCTGTAGCCAGCTTTATTCTCTGAGCCTCCCCTCCCGACAAAGAAGGAGCGGGTTGGCCTAATTCGATATAAGAGAGCCCTACTTCGTTAAGCATCTTTAATCTGTGGTAAAGCCCTGGAATATGTTTGAAAAACTTCATTGCCTCTTCTACTGTCATTTCCAGAACTTCCGCAATATTCTTCCCCCTGTATTCTATTTTTAAGGCCTCTTTGTTGTATCTCTTCCCGTGGCACTCCTGACACTCTACATAAATATCAGGCAAAAAGAACATTTCTACCTTAATCTCCCCCTGGCCTTCGCAGGCCTCGCATCTTCCCCCCTTAACGTTAAAACTAAACCTCCCGGGATCGTATCCTCTCATCTTTGCCTCTTTGGTTTTGGAAAAAAGATTTCTGATATAGGAAAAGCACCCCGTATAGGTGGCAGGATTGGATCTAGGGGTTCTTCCAATCGGCGACTGATCAACTAAAACTACCTTATTTATCCCTTTCAACCCTGTAATCTCTTTAAATTGGCCTGCCTCCTCTTTGCTTTTGTAAAACTTTTTAAAAAGGGCTTTGGCTAAAACATCGTCCACCAGAGAACTCTTACCAGACCCCGAAACCCCGGTGACGCACACAAACTTTCCCAGAGGCAGTTTGAAGTTTACATTCTTTAAATTATGCTCTTTGGCCCCTTTAACTGTCAGATATTCCTGTTTCTTCTTTTCAGGCAAAACAAAGCCCGACTTCTTTAATTTCTCTTTCAAAACTTTTGGATCAATTTTAACCTTCTTCTTTCCTGATAAGTACTGTCCTGTCAGATTGTAAGATTTTTTAAGTTCTTTAGGCGTTCCCTCAAAGACTACTTTCCCTCCGTGCTTTCCCGCGCCAGGCCCTATGTCCACAACCCAGTCTGCAGCCAATATTGTTTGGGGGTCATGCTCTACCACCACCACGGTGTTCCCAGAATCCTTTAATTTCTTTAAGGTTTTAATAAGCCTCCCCTGATCTCTGGGATGTAGGCCTATAGAAGGTTCATCTAAAATGTATAAAACTCCGGTTAACTTAGACCCTATTTGGGTGGCCAGCCTTATCCTCTGCTCCTCACCGCCTGCTAAAGTAGAAGCCCTCCTATCTAAAGAAAGATAGTCCAACCCTACGTCAATTAAAAACTGTATCCTGTTTATTATCTCTTTAATAATGGGCTCTGAAACCTTGGTTTTCTCCAATTTGGAAAAGAACTCTTTGGCCTCTGTCACGGGAATTTCCACTAAGTAGTCTATAGATTTCCCTCCCACAGTAACTGCCAGGGCTTGGGGCCTTAATCTCTTCCCCTGGCATTCGGGGCACTTTTTAACTATCATGTATTGTTCAATCTCTTTCCTTGTCCATTCAGAATCAGTCTCTTTGTATCTCCTTTCCAGATTGGAAATTACTCCCTCAAAGCCCTCTTCTCCGTAAAGGATAGACTTGATATCTTTAGAGGAAAGGTTTTCCACTGCCTCGTGTATGCTGAACCCCTTATCCTCTGCCAGTTCTTTAAGTTTATTCCAAAAATAGCTCTGTCTCCCCAATTTATGAGAGGCTCTCATCCAGGGACGCACCGCCCCTTCTGCTAGGGTGAGTTTCTTGTTGGGTATAACGAGTTCTGGATCCACCTCCAGCTTCTCTCCAAGCCCCGAACATTCAGGGCAAGCCCCGTAAGGACTGTTAAAAGAGAATAAACGGGGTTCTAGTTCTGGAAGAGAAATGCCGCATTTTTCGCAGGCAAAGTATTCACTAAAAAGCAAGTCGTCTTCTCTTTTGGGGGCGACAATCACTATTCCTTTGCCCATTTTAGAGGCCTGCTCCAAAGAGTCCACCAGGCGCTCTCTGTCCAGATCTTCATCTAAAACCATTCTATCTACCACTATCTCAATAGTATGTTTTTTGTTTCTGTCCAGATCTAACTCCAGAGCCTCTTCTGTTCTGTGAATAATGCCGTCTATTCTCACTCTTACAAACCCCCCTCTCTGAATCTCCTCCAATATCCCCCGATGTTCTCCTTTCTTGCCTCGGACCACGGGTCCCAATATCAAGATCTCCTTTCCCTTGGGAAGTCTTAAAACCTGTTCTTCTATCTGCTCTATGCTTTGCTTGCTGACTTTTCTCCCGCAAGAGGGACAATGAGGTTTTCCTGTTCTGGCAAATAAAAGACGGAGATAGTCATATATCTCCGTAATAGTACCCACGGTAGAACGCGGGTTGTGAGAGGCTTTTCTCTGGTCTATGGAAATAGCCGGGCTTATTCCTTCTATCCTTTCCACTTCGGGCTTGTCCATCACTCCCAGGAACTGCCTGGCATAAGCTGACAAACTTTCCACATATCTTCTCTGGCCCTCAGCATATATGGTATCAAAGGCCAAAGAACTTTTACCAGAGCCTGAAATCCCAGTAATTACCGTAAAGTTATTTCTCGGCAAGTCAATACTGACGTTCTTAAGGTTGTGAACCTTGGCTCCTCTGATCTTGATAACGTCCTTTTTCATAGATAGAATATTATAGCGGAAAAAAGAATCTTTTTCAAGGCTTTCTTTGTAAAAATCTTCTAGGGCCCTTATTTAAGGTTGAAAACGGGATTATTTTGTCTTAAAATAACAGGGCTATGGAAAAATTCTCTTTTGTTTCTAAGGCTGATAACCTTCCTACTGCCTGCGGAGTTTACGCTTTCAAAAAGGGCAACTCCTTCCTTTATATCGGCAAAGCAGGGAATCTAAAAACCAGAGTAAAGAGTCATTTTAACCGGCCCTCTTACAGGGACAACCTTTTTATAGGAAAGGTAAAAAAAATAGGATACATTGAAACAGATTCTGAAATAGAAGCCCTTATCCTGGAAGCGGAACTGATTAAAAGACACCAGCCTAAATACAATGTTCTCTGGAAAGACGACAAAAACTATTTTTATATCAAAATAGACAAGCAAAACCTCCCTTATATCAAAATAACTCACCAGCCCGTCCCCAGAAAGAAAACAGAATACATCGGCCCCTTTATAGAAGGGAAACCCTTAAAAAGAGCCCTGAAGACCTTGAGAAAGGTATTCCCCTATTACACGACCAAAAACCATTCCAGCAGACTGTGCCCTTTTTGCCATTTAAATCTTTGTCCCGGGCCCGACCCTGATATTAAAGAATACAAAAAGAATATTAAAAACCTAAAGAAGTTCTTAGAAGGAAAGAAAACTTCTGTTATAAAAAACCTCAAAAAGGAAATGGCAAAAGCCTCCAAAGATCAAAGGTATGAGAGAGCAGCAGAAATAAGAGATAAGATAGACTCTTTGGAAAGAATAATAGCTCAAACCAAAATAATAAGGCCTAAAAAAGAAACAGACTGGAAGGTTATTAAAAAAGGGTTAAAAGAAGTTACAGGAAAAGATATAGAAAAAATAGAGGCCTATGACATCTCCAATATTCAAGGCCAAAAAGCCACGGGCTCTCAAGTAGTATTTATTAAAGGAAAACCCAAGAAGGATCTCTATAGAAAATACAAAATAAAAATATCAGGAAAGCCAAATGATATTGCTATGATAAAAGAATTAATAAAAAGAAGGTTTAAGCATAAAGAATGGCCCTACCCCGATATGATCTTAATCGACGGAGGAAAGGCCCAGTTAAACGCAGGGATTGAAATGACAAGAGATAATCCCTCTATATTTGTCGCCTCTCTGGCCAAAAGGGAGAATAAACTTTTTCTGAAAAACAAAAAAGATCCTTTGCTGCTGAAAGAACTCCCTCAAGAGATATCAAACCTGATTTTGTATCTAAGGGATGAATCTCATAGATTCGCTATAAAATACCATAGAAAACTAAGAGAAAGATTGACCTGACAGCAATTTCCTGCTATTATTAAAAAATGATAGCAAAGCTCCTGTTTCAGGTAATAGCAGGAATATTAACAATTTTCTTAGCGGCTCGTTTTGTTTCCGGAGTTGAGTTTTCAGGAGACCTAAAGCCTCTTCTCATAGCAGGAGCCATATTGGGGGTTGTAAATTTTGCAGTAAAGCCTGTTCTGAAAGTTATCACCCTTCCATTGAGAGTAATCACTTTGGGACTTTTCACTCTTGTGTTAAACTTACTTTTAGTGTGGCTGGTAGTTGACGTTCTTTTCCCGAATGATTTGGAAATAATCGGCTTTATGCCTCTTTTGTGGACCACTATTATTCTTTGGATTCTTAATCTGTTTTTTGTCCCTTATCGGAAAAAAGACTAAACATGTCTAATATCATCAACATTGCTCAAATTATAGTTTCTGTCCTCTTGATTACATTTATTCTTTTACAGCAAAGAGGAACAGCCCTAGGCTCTGCCTTCGGAGGCGAGGGCGGCTCTTTCTATTCCACCCGCAGAGGAATAGAGAAAAAGATTTATTGGGCCACCATTGTCTGTGCCGTTCTCTTTCTTTTATTGGCAATCTTCCATCTCCTTATCTAGTAAGGATTTGTTATGAAACGAGGAAAAAGTTTCTTGAATACAAAGAAGTGGCCCTCAAAGGGCCAATGGAAAAGATTTTTTAGTGTCTTAAACGCAAAGGAAAAAATAATCCTCACTGTTTTTTTAATCCTTGCCTTAGGCTCTATTGTTTTTTTAGTAAGAACTCTTTATCTTAACAATACTGAAATTATACCCGCCAAAGGAGGAATTCACATAGAGGGAGTGGCAGGACGACCGAGGTTTATTAACCCCCTATATGCCAACTCCGAAGTTGACCGCGCCCTGACCCAGCTTCTTTTCTCTGGCTTGATGAAATACGACAAAGGCCTTAAAGTAGTGCCTGACCTGGCCGAGAGGTACAAGATCGAAGAAAGCGGCAAAGTATACAAGTTCTACCTGAAAGAAGGCCTTAAGTGGCAGGATGGCGCCCCCCTAACAGCGGACGATGTGGTCTTTACCATAAGAAGAATCCAGGACTCATCCTACAAAAGCCCCCTTTTGCCCAACTGGGTAGGAGTAGACGTTGAAAAAATAGGGGATTCGGCAATAAAGTTTGAGATAGACAAACCCTACGGCGCTTTTATTGAAAACTGCACCGTTAAAATACTTCCAAAACATATCTGGGGAAATGTTTCAGCAGAAAACTTTCCTCTGGAAATATATAATTTAAAACCAATAGGATCTGGCCCCTACAAAGTTAAGGAAATAAAGCAGGATCAGCCAAACCAAATAGAACACCTTACTCTTTCCCAAAATTCATACTACCACGGCAAAGACCCTTATATTTCAAAAATAAATTTCTTATTCAGAGAAACAGAGGAACAATTGATAAAAGAGGCCAAAGAAGCCAATATTACAGGGTTTTCTGCCTCTCTGGCAGAAATAATCGATCAAGGATGGAATAAGCATGATTTTTCCCTTCCCCGCTATTTTGCAGTATTTTTTAATCCAGAGCAAAAAGAAATATTTAAAGATAAAAAAGTGAGAGAGGCCCTGGATTTAGCCCTTAACAAGAAAGATATTATCAAGAAGGTATTAGGCCTTAAAGGAGAAGAGGCGGAAAAAAAGATTATCAACTCTCCCCTCCTCCCTGACATCTACGGATTAGAGAAGAAAGAAGAAGCAGGGTTTGATTTAGAAAAAGCGAGACAGCTTTTAGACGAAACGGGGTTCGAATTAAAGGAAGGATTAAGGCAAAAACAGGTAGAAAAGGAAAGGGCCTTTCTTTTCGAGAAAGACCTGACAAAAGGATCAAAGGGAGACGAGGTGGAAGAACTCCAGAAATGCCTTACCCGGTTCTCCGATGTTTATCCTGAGGGAGAGGTAACCGCATATTTCGGGCCCAAGACGGAAGAAGCAGTAAAAAAGTTTCAGGAAAAATACAAGGAAGATGTTCTTGACCCCTTCGGACTCGCCTCCGGAAACGGGAATGTCAGAGAAGGAACAAGAGAAAAATTGAACGAGGTCTGCTTCGAGGAACCAGAGACCATAATCCCCCTGAAGTTTTCCCTGGTTACTATCAGCCAGCCACAAATGGAAAAACTGGGAGAGACTATTAAGGATCAATGGGCTAGAATAGGAGTTGAAGTTTCGCTTCACAAAGTAGGAATTTCCCAGTTAGAACAAAACTATATCAAGCCCAGAGATTACAACGCCCTCCTCTTCGGAGAAGTACTCGGTGCCGTTCCAGACCCCTTTCCCTTTTGGCATTCCTCTCAGATAAAAGATCCCGGATTGAATCTTGCACTTTTTGAAAACCAAGAGGCAGACAAATTAATGGAAGAGGTCAGGCAGAACGCAGAGAACAACAAAGAGAAATTGGAACAACTTCAAGAGATTATCCTCGAGCAAAGGCCTGCTATTTTTATTTACAGTCCGGACTACACTTATTTCGTTTCAAAAGAAATAAAAAACGTTGGCTCCCAAAAAATAACAGATCCCTCAAAGCGTTTCTTAGATATTGAGGAATGGTATATTAAAACAAAAAGGGAATGGAAGTAGATCTCAAAAACAAAGAGCCGGACATCAGGCGTGTTAATGACATGAAGGATGTCATTTATGACAAAGAATGGCTGGCGGAAGCGCCCAACCTAGAACTTTACTATATGTACAGGGGAATCAAAGAAAAAGACGGCTTAAGATACGACATCACCATAATCCCTTCTAGAATGCTAGGTGAAGAATATGTAAAGACCAAGGGCCACGAGCATGCAGGAAATTATCAAGAAGTATATATTGTCTTAGAGGGCGAGGCTATTTTCTTTATGCAGAAAGGAAAAGAGAAGATAGAAGACGTGCTTGTTATTAAGGCAAAAAAAGGAGAGGTGGCTGTAATTCCTTCAAATTATACTCATATCACTATCAATCCTTCAGATAAAGAACTAAAAATGGCAAACTGGATGGCCGAAGAAGCAGAAAGCAATTATGCCCCGATTCAGAAAATGGAAGGAGGATGCTACTTTTACACTTTAAATGGTTGGATAAAAAATAATAATTACTCTGAGGTCCCGGAAATCAGGCTCCAAAAGCCCTGGCAGTCTGTGCCCGAAGATCTGGAGTTTTTGAAGGAGGGTTAAGGCCGGGGTGGTGAAACTGGAAGACACGACGGCCCCAGGAGCCGTTGGAGGAAACTCCTTGTGGGTTCGAATCCCACCCCCGGCATTACTAATATGAAAAAGGCAATTACCCTGACACCCGATTTAAGAAACCTCTCGGTTTCTTACCTCATTTTCCAACACAGGGTAATTGCTATAATTAACAAATTATGAAAAACAAAAAAGAAAATATGAGAATTATTCCCCTGGGAGGTCTGGGGGAAGTAGGAAAAAACATGACTCTTTTCGAATACAAAGGGAAGATTTTTGTATTGGATTTGGGCCTGAAATTCCCGGAGGAGGCAATGCCCGGCATTGATTATGTGATTCCTTCTGTAGATTATCTTGAAGACAAAAAGGACAAAATAGTCGGGGCTGCGATAACCCACGGCCACTACGACCACATTGGGGCTATTCCTTATGTAATGAAAAAACTAGGCAATCCCACTGTTTATTCTTCGAAACTAACCAGAGGAATTATTATCAAGAGACAGGATGATTTTCCTCAGGCGCCCAAGTTGGATATAAGGAGCGTAAAGTCCGGGGATAAAAGAAGGCTTGGACCTTTTTCTATTGAGTTTTTCCACGAAAACCACAATATCCCCGGCAATCTGGGAGTAGTCATTAAAACAGGGCTGGGCAATATTGTCTGTACTTCAGATTTCAAGTTCGACAAAAATCCTATCAACGACAAACCCACTGACTTTAAGAAATTAAGAAAGATAGGAAAAGAGGGGGTGCTCCTCCTTATGTCAGACTCCACCGGAGCCGAAGAGGAAAACCACTCCCTGTCAGAACAGACCATTTCCCAGAACCTTGAAGAGATATTCAAGCAAACAAGAAAAAGCAGGGTTATTGCCGTAACCTTCGCTTCCCTTCTGAACAGAGCCCAGCAGATTATCTCTTTATCTGAAAAGTACGGCAGAAAAGTTGTTG
>CAYXTC010000015.1:0-14590 GCA_964468405.1 uncultured Candidatus Saccharibacteria bacterium
AGCTTTCTTGATCTTTCCGGATTATAGTCGGGAGGGGCATTTAAGGGCTGGTAGGCAGGTATGCTCGCCCCTAGCAGGTATAATTCTCCGTCTCTTAGAATAACATAAGAGCCCTTCAGGCTGGCTCTGCCCGATCTTATTGATTTTACTTCTTGGCCGTTTAAAACTATTCCTGCTTCGTACTTTTCCAGGATTTCATAGTCGTGATAGGCCTTTTTGTTTTCCGCTAGTTTTTTCATTTGTATATTTCTTTTCTGTGCCCTACTTCTATTAATTTTACAACATTTTGCTCTTTGAATTAAAAAATTACCCGGTAATCGCGGGTAATTCTAAAAGAGTAAAAGCCAAGCAACTTCCCTCCCAGGGCCTTGGTGCGCAGAAGAGAATGAAAAGGATTTTGTCGGAGAATTTCTAATTTTCGGGCAAGTTTTTTTTGGGTTCTCTGAGGCAGCCTTCTAGAAGACCTTAAAAAGTGCTTGCTATAAACTATAGAGGTCATGACCCGCTTTTAATTTGCTCGATAAAACTCTTGGAGTTTTGAAATTTAAAATTGCCTTCCTTTTTGGAAAGACGGAGAACTTTTTTAACAAACTCGGGCCGGTATTCTCCTTCTCTATCTTTCTTGATAATTCCTGCGATCAGAGAGCGCAGGCTCTTAACTTCCCTTTTGAGAACAGAGACCTCTTGATTTAATTTTTCTATAGTTTTCTGGGTCATTCTTCCTTTATGCTAACCTTATTGCTAGTTTCTGTCAAACCGAACTCTTTGCTTTTATTTTATCAGAAAATAGATTAAACTAGAAACAATGATAAGGCAAGAATTAAAGAAATTAATACAAAAATCCCTTGATAAAAAGGCAGATATTGTTATAGAAACCCCGGTCCAGAGGTCTCATGGGGACTATTCTTCCAATATTGCTTTGATAATGGGGGGAGACGATCCTTTTAGGTTTGCCCAAGAGTTAAAAAAGAAAATGGGCAGACCTGAGTTTTTGGATAAAATAGAGATAGTAAAGCCCGGCTTTATCAACTTTTTTCTTTCTTCCGCTTTTTTGCAGAAAAAAACAGAGGAGATTCTTAAAAAGGGGTTTGAGTTTCCTGAATTAAATAAAAAGATAAATGTTGAGTTTATCTCAGCCAACCCAACAGGACCTCTTACCTTGGGAAACGGAAGAGGAGGTTTTTGCGGCGATGTCTTATCAAGCGTGCTGGAGAAGGCAGGATGCAAAGTAACCAGAGAGTATTATATTAATGACATCGGGGGGCAGATTAAAAAACTGGGCCATTCCGTTATAGGAGATTCGGAGGCTGTTTACAAAGGAGAGTATATTGAAGAATTAAAGATAAGAGGAAAGGATCCGGAAGAGGTGGGCCAAAAGGCATGCAAAGAGATTTTAGAGAATATGATTAAGCCCTCTGTTGATAAGATGGGCATTAAATTTGATGTTTGGTTTTCAGAGAAAAGCCTTGATCCTGAGAAAGTATTAAATCTTTTAAAGAAAAAAGGATTAACTTATGAGAAAGAGGGGGCTCTGTGGTTTAACGCTAAAAAGTTCGGAGATGACAAGGATAGGGTTTTGATAAGAAAGAACAAAGAGAAAACCTATTTCGCCTCAGATATTGCCTATTTAAAGAACAAGATTGAAAGGGGTTTTGACAAAATAATCTTTTTTTTGGGCGCAGACCACGCAGGATATATTAAGAGAATGGAGGCGGCTGCTGAGGCCTTAGGGTATAACAAAGAAGATCTGGACTTTATTGCCATGCAATTAGTAAGGATTTTTAAAGGAGGAAAACAGATGAGAATGTCAAAAAGAGAAGGAAACTATGTTACCATAGACGAGTTAATTGATGAGGTGGGGCTGGATGTTGCCAGGTTTTTCTTTCTTATGAGGGGTCCTGGGAGCCATTTAAACTTTGACTTGGAACTGGCGAAAGAAAAGTCAGAGAAAAACCCTGTTTATTATGTCCAGTACGCCCATGCCAGAATATCCAGTGTCTTAAGGAAGTCGGATGTTTCTTCAAAAAAGGTTGATTTTTCTTTATTAAAAAAGCAGGAGGAACTAGACCTTATTAAAAAGATAATAAGGTTTCCCGAGATCATAGAAGATGCTGCCTATGACTATCAGGTTCAGAGATTAACCCAGTATGTAAGGGATCTGGCAGATGTCTTCCATAAATTCTACGAGAAATGCCAGGTCTTAGGGGAAGACAAAGAATTAACAAAAGCCAGGATTTCTTTGGTTTCTATTACCAAACATACTCTTGAAGAAGCCCTGAATGTAATGGGGATATCTGCTCCTGAGAAAATGTAGCTATGAAAAAGGCAATTACCCTGACACCCGGTTTAAGAAACCTCTCGGTTTCTTACCTCGCTCCCGCTCCTATTTTCCAACACAGAGTAATTGCTATAATTTAAGAAATTATGAAAAATAAATACTTTTTGTTAAGGCATGGAGAGTCGCTCTCCAACGTAAAAGAAGTAATCTCTTCTTGGCCCGAACAGGGTCATTTTCCCTTAACCTCAAAGGGGGAGAAAGACATTAAAAAGGCGGCTCAGGAGTTAAAGGATAAGGATATAGATTTTATCTTTTCTTCAGATCTCTTAAGGACAAAACAGACTGCAGAAATTGTCTCCAAAGAAACAGGAATAGAAGTTAATTATGATAAAAGATTAAGAGAGTACAGCGTAGGAGAGTTAAACGGCAAGCCTTTGGACGAATGGAGAAAGGTTTTTAAAGAAGGAGACAGCAAGTTTGAAGTAGCCCCGCCGGGAGGTGAGACATATCAGGATGTTAAAGAAAGAGTGGCCGATCTCCTTTATGAAAAAGAAAACAAATTTTCAAGTAAGAACATCTTAATAATCAGCCACCAGAATCCTCTGACTCTGATAGAGGCTGAAATAAAAGGGATTAGCACAGAAGGGATTTCTTCTTTGGGGGAGGTAGCCCGATATCTGGCTGGAGGACAGAGAATAAGCACTGGGGAGTTGAGAGCGATTTAGTTGAAATTAAACTCCTTTTTTTATAGAATAGGGGTATAACTATGCTGAATTTTCCCAAAACAGAAGAAAAAATACTCAAATTCTGGCAGGAAAAGAAAATTTTCGAAAAGTTGAGAAAGAGAAACCAAGGAAAAGAGCCCTGGTCTTTTTTGGACGGCCCCATTACGGCCAATAATCCCATGGGGGTTCATCATGCCTGGGGAAGGACTTACAAAGATCTATTCCAGAGATATAAGGCTCAGAAAGGATACGATCTGAGGTATCAGAACGGCTTTGACTGTCAGGGTCTTTGGGTGGAAGTAGAAGTGGAAAAGGAATTAGGGTTTGATAATAAAAAAGACATTGAAGATTACGGCATAGATAAGTTTGTTGAAAAGTGCAAAGAGAGAGTAAAAAAGTATTCTCATATCCAGACAGAGCAGTCTAAAAGACTGGGCCAGTGGATGGATTGGGACAACTCCTATTTCACAATGTCAGAAGAGAATAACTATGCTATTTGGAGTTTTCTTAAAAAATGCCTTGAACTAGGCCTTTTGTACAAAGGAAAAGACGTGGTTCCCTGGTGCCCAAGATGCGGTACCGCCATCTCCCAGCATGAGATTTTAACAGAAGAATACAAAGAGATAACCCATAAAGCAATTTTCTTAAAAGTTCCTTTGCTAAAAGAGGAGAACAAATATTTTTTAGTTTGGACTACTACTCCCTGGACCTTGCCCGCTAACGTCGCTTTAGCGGTTAATCCAGATTTAGATTATGCAGAAGTGGAAAAAGAAGGAGAGGTTTTTATCGTTCTAAAGAGCAAAAAGGATTTGGTGGGAGGAGAAGTAAAAAGAACTTTTTCCGGCAAGGAATTAGAGGGGTTTAAATATCAGGGCATATTCGATGAGTTAGAAGAGGTCGGGCAGAGAGTTAAAGAGCATAAAGTAATTCTTTGGAAGGATGTCTCAGAAGAAGAGGGCACAGGGATAGTCCACATTGCTCCGGGATGCGGGAAAGAGGACTTTCAGTTAAGCAAAGAGAAAGAATTGCCTGTTATTGATCCTACAGATCAAGAAAGCAGGTACAGAGGAGGGTTTGGATTTTTAACAGGAAAGCAGGTTTCAGAAGTTCGAGATCTCATATTTGACAATTTAAAAGAGAAAGACCTTGTTTTTAAAATAGAAGACTATACCCACAGGTATCCTACCTGTTGGAGGTGCAAGGAAGAATTAATATTTCGACTGGTTGATGAATGGTATATCTCAATGGATAAATTGAGAAAACCCCTAATGGAGTCTGCCAAGAAGATAGACTGGATTCCTTCTTTCGGCCTGGATAGAGAACTGGACTGGCTTAAGAATATGGAGGATTGGCTTATCTCCAAAAAGAGATACTGGGGCTTAGCCCTCCCTATTTTCGAATGTTCTAAATGCGGCAACATTGAGGTGATGGGGTCGAGAAAGGAGTTAAAAGAGAGAGCAGTCTCCGGATGGGAAGAATTTGAAGGGCACACTCCCCATAGGCCCTGGGTGGATAAGATACAGATTAAGTGTTCTGAATGCGGGGAAAAAGTTTCCAGAATACCTGACGTAGGAAACCCCTGGCTTGATGCCGGGATAGTTCCTTTTTCTACTATGGGATATTATCGGGACAAAGACTACTGGAAAAAATGGTTTCCTGCCAACTTGATCTGCGAGTCTTTCCCCGGACAGTTCAAAAACTGGTTTTATGCCATAATTGTTATGAGTCAGGTTCTAGAAAATACCAATCCCGTGGAAACAATATATGGATACGCTTCTGTCAAAGACGAGAAGGGAGAAGAGATGCACAAGTCCAAAGGAAACGCCATCTGGCTTGACGAGGCGGTTTCTGAAATCGGAGCAGGTCCTATGAGATGGCTTTATGCCAGACAGAACCCGGCCTATAATTTAAGATTTGGATATGAGGCTGCAAACGAGGCGAAGAGAAGGTTGCTAACCCTTTATAATGTTTTTTCCTTTTTTGAAACATATGTTGGCAAAGAAGAAGTAAAAGAAAAAGAAAGCAATAACATTCTGGATAGATGGATAATCTCCCGCTTGGAAAATCTTGTTGGAAAGGTAGAAAAAGGGATGAAGCGCTATGACGTTTGCTCCGCCTCTCGGGACTTGGAAGAGTTCTTTGTTGACGACTTGTCTTTGTGGTATTTAAGAAGGTCAAGACCAAGATTTCATAAAAAAGGGGAGCAAAGAGAAGAAGCTATCGCCACTATGCATTATGTGCTTTCTAGGCTGCTTTGCTTAATGGCGCCCATTACCCCTTTCTTTGCAGAGGAACTTTACCAGAGGACAAGAAAAGAAGACGATCCGGAGTCTGTTCATCTAAAAGAGTGGCCTGATTCTGACAAAAAAAGGATCGATAAAGACCTGGAAGAGAAGATGGAAATAACCAGGAATACGGCGAAGAAAGCCCTCTCTTTAAGGGCGGAGGAAGGCATAAAGGTAAGACAGCCTCTATCTTCTCTTTGTGTGAAGAGCCAAAAAATTAAAGACGACCAATTTATTAGACTTATCGAAGAAGAGGTTAATGTTAAAGAAGTTCAGTTTGATGATAAAATGAAAGAGGATGTTTCTTTAGACACTGAAATTACCCCGAAACTGGCAGAAGAGGGAAGGAGGAGAGAGATTGTAAGAAACATCCGGGCTTTGAGAAAAAAACTTGGCTTAACGCCTGAAGTAAAGGTCAATAAAATAATTTCTACTTTTCCCCTAAAGCCTGACAAGGACTTCCTAAAAGAAGTCGGGGCCGAAGAATACAAGCAGGCCTCTGATTCTTCGGGGCTTGGAAAAACAGACGCTGTCAAGGAATTTAAGGTAGAAGGGGAGGAGTATAAAATCGGTATTAAAAAATAATATGGGCTTTTTTGACGACAAGGAATCTTTATCCAGAAGAGAGTTGAGAGAGAGATTAAAAAGAGACAAAGGAAGAATTCCTGAGACCGGAGGCAAAAAGTTTTCCCGGGGAGAAAGAGAAAAGTTGTCTCGCGAGGCCTTCAGCTGGAGACACGGGAGCCAAATTTCTAAAAGGGACGTAGAGTCTGCTGTCCGCGACCTAGAGAGGGAGAAAAAAAACGCAGAGACTCCGGCGGAAGAGAGGGAAATAGATGAAAAGATAAGATATCTGGAAAGCCAGATGTAAAATTTTAATGAGTGTCCGTTATCATACGAAAGGGTTTTTAATAGATAAAAAAAACCAAGGAGAAGCAGATCAACTTTTGACTGTGTACAGCCAAGAGTTTGGGAAAATTAAGGTTTTGGGAAGAGGAATCAGGAAAATCCACTCCAAATTAAAATACGGAGCAGATCTCTTCAATCTTTCAGATATAGAGTTTATCCAGGGGAAAAAAGTTAAAACATTAACGGATATAAGAGTTGTGGAAAGTTTTGGCGGGGCTAAAAAGAACCTGGAGAGACTGAAGGTATTAAGCGGGATAGGAAACTCTTTGGACCTTTTAATCCCCCGGGAAGAGAAGGACGAAAACATTTGGGAACTACTGGAGGAAACCTTTTATGGATTGGGCAAAAAAGTATCCTCTTTTTTAGTCTTTCAATATTTTTTCTGGAATCTTTTTAGAATTTTGGGGTATCAGCCCTCTCTTTATCAATGCGCTTGTTGCCAGAAAAAACTTTCTCCTGATAAATTATACTTTAACTGCCAGGAGGGTGGAGTCGTTTGCCAAGAGTGCGCCGGCGAGGGAGAAGAGCGGGTGGCTCAAGAAACAGTAAAACTACTCCGTCTTTTTACAAAAAAGAATCTTTCAAACCTGACGAAAATTAACATTTTAAAAGAATACCAAAAACCCCTGGACAAAGTTTTAAGAACTTACTTTTCTCATTTCAAGACTATATGATTATTCCCTAGCGAAACAAGCTCTACTTATTTTAAAAACACCAATAATCTGTTATATTAAATATACTTATGAAGAAACTCTTTATTGTCATTATTGTTATCGGGGTCGCTTTGGCTGTAGCAGGATTTTGGTACTGGCAGAAAAACCCCTATTCTAAGGAAGTGTTAAAGCTGGAGGTATTGGGGCCTGAGCAAATAGGAGCCTTTGAGGAAGCAGAATATACAGTTAAGTTTAAGAATAACGGTAATGTCAGGCTGGAAGACCCCACTCTTATCTTTGAATTTCCTCGAAATTCTTTGAAAGAGGGGCCCAGAAGGAACGAAGTAGCATCAGAGGAGATAGGAGACATCTATCCGGGGCAAGAAAAAACCTTTACCTTTAAGGCCCGTCTTTTCGGCAAAGAAAACGAAACTTTAAAAGCGGAGGCCTGGCTGAGTTACAGACCTAAAAATATCAAGGCGCGCTATGAGTCCCACAGCGCTCTGACCACTTCGATTACCTCTCTTCCTTTGAGTTTTGATTTTGATTTGTCTTCCAAGCAAGAGGCCGGCAAGGAATTTTCTTTTTATTTAAACTACTTTTCTAATCTCGATTACCCCATCTCTAATCTCGGAGTGAAAATGGAATATCCTTCAGGATTTGAGTTTTTAGGAGCAGACCCCTCCGGCACAGAGAATAATGAATGGGAAATACCTCTTCTCAACAAAGCAGAAGGAGGAAGAATAGAAATCCAGGGGAAACTAACGGGAGAAATAAACAGCAAGAAAGTATTTAGGGTGGGTTTTGGAGTATGGAATGACGATGAATTCGTTTTACTTAAAGAGATGACTAGGGGGGTTGAGATTACAGAACCCCACCTCTTTGTGTTCCAGAGGATAAACGGGCAGAAAGAATATGTGGCAGACCCTGGAGAACTTCTTCATTATGAGATATTTTTCAGGAATATAGGGGAGTCGCCCTTTAAGGATTTGTTTTTGGTAACCAGGCTAAAAGGAAGGTTTTTTAACCTGGACAGCGTGAAAATAAATTCCGGCCAGTTTGGCAAAGAGGCCAACTCTATTATCTGGGACGGCGAAGATGTTTCAGAACTTCAGTTTCTTGACCAGGGAGGGGAGGGCAAGGTTGATTTTTGGGTAAGAGCGGGGGATGAAAAAACTGGAGAAAACAATCCTATGCTAGAAACTACGGTTTTGGTGGGAAAGGTGGCCCAGGACTTTAAAACAAAAATTAATACCAAACTTCGTCTTAGCCAGGAAGGTTATTACTCAGAAGGCCCTTTTGACAATTCTGGCCCCATTCCGCCCGAGTCTGGAGAAGAAACCACCTATACTGTGAAATGGACTGCGGAAAACTATTACAACGATGTTAAAAATACTAAGGTAAGAGCAATTCTTCCCTATAATGCAGAGCTGACAGGAGAAATATCTCCGGAGAACGAAGAGGAAAACTTCACTTTTGACTCAGCCAGCAGGGAGGCGGTCTGGTCTATCGGAGACGGCTCGCCTTTTTATGCAGGAGAAAGCCGCAGTGTCTCTTTCCAGATTTCCTTAAAGCCCAATTCTTCGCAGGAAGGAGAGACGGCTGAGATCATAGGAAGCGCCAAATTATCAGGCGAGGACCAGTGGACAGACGAGACCGTAGAGGATGTAGATTCCAGAATAGATACCGCCCTGCCTGACGACCCCGGCATTTCTTCTGAAGAGGGGATAGTAGAAGATTAACTCTGTCCAGGCTCGGGGACACATGATACATCTCTACTTGTTAAATGCTTTCCGCGGAGGTCTCTCCTCCGCAGATTTTTGTGGGAGGCCCGTCCTCCCACATTTTTTTAAGACACTATCACATGGACCAACAAGGAATTGACAAAACAACTATAATATAATACGATATTGTTGGTTCGTTTTAATGTCAAACATGCCAGAAACCCGAAAGAAAGGAAAGGAACAAGCAATGAAGACGCTGTCAAGAGATCAACTGGAAAAGATGTACGACTATGTCGGCTCCTTCTTCGAAGGCCTGGCTCAGGCCACAGAGGACGGGGAATGGTTCCACATCCGTCTTGACGGCAAGCCTGCCTACGAGCAGAGGTACGACCTGGTCGGCCCCTTTTCCGCAGGCCGGGCTTGGGCCCGAAAGGACGGAAAGTGGCTCCACATCCGTGCCGACGGCAAGCCTGCCTATGAGCAGAGGTACGACTGGGTCGGCTCCTTCTTCGCAGGCCTGGCTCTGGTCGTAAAGGGCAAAGAGTGTTTCCATATCCGTGCCGATGGCACCAGGATGGACTGATACCAAGGCCCTCTTAATCTGAAAGATTAGGAGGGCTCTTTTTATACCGAACGTTGGTGGGAGGCCCGTCCTCCCACATTTTTTTGGGATACTATCATATGGACCAGTGCAAACTCTTGACATAAATTATTAAGGGTGCTATTGTTGCGTAAAGTTCTTTTCAGAAAAACGATGGGCGGAAAGAGCGCTCCCCTGGCTTCTCCCTGGGGTTTTGTACAAACTCGCCCATCCCCGGGCCCCGTTTTCTTTGTATCCTGGTTCTCCCCTTGTCCAGGACACTACAAAGAGCGGGGCTTTTTATTTCAAACAAAATCGGTTAGAATAAAGCAATGGAAGATTTATTTCAAAAGATAATTTCTTTTTCCAAAAGACGCGGCTTTATTTTCCCCTCTTCTGAAATTTACGGGGGGTTTGCTTCTTGTTATGACTTCGGGCCCTTGGGCGTAGAATTGAAGAGGAATATTAAGAATTCCTGGTGGCAGGAGATGACTAGAAAACAGGATAATATTGTAGGATTGGACTCTGCTATTTTAATGAGTCCCAAGGTTTGGGAGGCGTCAGGCCACCTGACAGCAGGTTTTGCTGACGAATTGGTAGAGTGCAAGAAATGCCATCATCGATTCAGAAAAGATTTTTTAAAGGGAAATAAATGTCCCGACTGCGGGGGGGAATTAACTAAACCTAAGAATTTTAACTTGATGATGAAAACCTTTGTCGGGCCCCTAGAGGACGAAGCCTCAAAAACTTATCTAAGGGCTGAAACTTGCCAGGGAATTTATGTTAATTTCCAGAATGTGGTTACCTCTATGAGGAAAAAGATTCCTTTTGGCATAGCCCAGATTGGAAAGGCTTTTAGAAACGAGATTACCCCCAAAAACTTTATCTACAGAGTAAGAGAGTTTGAGCAGATGGAAATGCAGTGGTTCACAAAGCCTGATCAGGCCTCAAAATTCTTCAACTATTGGAAAAAGCAGAGAATGGACTGGTATCTTAATCTCGGGGTAAAAAAGAAGAACCTAAGATTCCGCGAGGTAGGCAAAGAGGAACTCGCTCATTATGCCCGGAGAGCAGTAGATATTGAGTATAAGTTTCCCTTCGGGTGGAAAGAAATTGAAGGAGTACACAACCGGGGCGACTGGGATCTTTCTAATCATTCCAAAAACAGCGGAGAAGATCTTAGTTATAGAGAAGAAAAGACGGGAGAGAAGTACTTCCCGCATATTATAGAAACCTCTGTGGGAGTAGACAGGTCTTTATTTGCCTTTCTTTGCGATGCCTACCAAGAGGTAAGAGGAGGGAGGACAAAAACTACAAAATCAAACAAAGAGTTAGAACAAGTTCTTAATATCCGCAAAGAACTGGCGCCGGTAAAAGTTCAGATATTGCCCTTGGTTAGGAACAAGCCAAATCTCATCAAAAAGGCAAAAAAGATTTATGAAGAAATAAAGCCCTTCTTTTCCTCACAGTATGACGAAACAGGTTCTATCGGGAGAAGGTACAGAAGAGGGGATGAGATAGGCGTTGTAATTTCTGTTACCTGTGACTTTCAAACTCTGGAAGACGACACAGTTACCTTAAGAGACAGAGATACCATGAAACAGATAAGGGTTGAGACTTCTTCTTTAAAGGAGACTATAAATAAAATTTTAACAGGCGAAGTTTTTTCCAAATTGGGAAAGCCAGTTAAATAAATTCAAATGAAAACTACAGCGATCGTTCCAGCCTACAATGAAGAAAAAAACATACCCAGAGTTCTAAGGGTTCTCTTGAAATGCGAGGAGATTGATCAGGTTTTAGTTGTAGATGACGGATCCCAAGACAGGACCGCCGAAGTGAGCAGGGAGATGGGCGCTGAGGTGATGACTTTGGAAGGAAACCAGGGAAAGGGAGGCGCCATGAGAGCCGGAGTAGAGAGTGCGGATGCTGATGTTATCTCCTTTTTTGACGCAGACCTAGTTAATCTTCGCCCAGAGCATATTTCTCTGTTATTCAAGCCTGTGTTGGAAGAAGACGCGGCAATGTCTGTTGGTGTAAGGGATCGCTATTGGGGCCTGCCCCTTCTTTTTATTAAAATAGATCCTCTTTTAGCAATAGCCGGGGAGAGGGCTATGAAAAGATTTGTTTTTGATAGTATCCCCGACAAGTTTATGAGAGGATTTGCCGTAGAGACCTCTCTTAACTACTTTTGCAAAGTGAATAATCTGAAAGTATCTTATCCGACCTTAGGGGGGTTGGGTGTGATAGTAAAAGAGAAGAAATGGGGCTGGTTTAAAGGACTAAAGAACCGCTTTAGAATGATGGGCCAGTTGACAAGGATAAGGTTCCAGGTGTGGGGGGCTAAAAAGAAATTTAAAGAGATTTTTGAAAATGCCTCAAAAAACAGAACTTAACAACGGCCTAAGAATTATCACTGTCCCTCAAAAGAGCACAAAGGCTCTGACCCTTTTGGTTTTAGTCGCTACCGGCTCCAAGTACGAAAAGAAAAAGATAAGCGGCATATCCCATCTTTTAGAACACCTTTTGTTTAACGGGACTAAAAAAAGACCAAGCCCTCTGAAGGTGGTAGAGCCCCTGGATGAAGTGGGGGGAGTTTACAATGCTTTTACGGGACAAGAGTATACAGGATACTATGTTAAAGTGAGAAAGGATCATTTTGATTTGGCTTTGGATATTCTTTCTGATATTTTTCTGAATTCTCAATTTAACTCCAAAGAGATTAAGAAAGAAAAGAGCGTGGTTACAGAAGAGATAAAGATGTATTATGATCATCCCATGCACCATGTTCAGTTTCTCTGGACTAAACTTCTTTATGGGGACCAGCCTGCCGGATGGCATATCGCGGGCACCCAAAAAAGCGTAGAAGGGATTTCCAGAGAAGAAATACTGGAATACTTCAAAAATCAATATATATCTTCGAAGACAGTAATTTGCATAGCAGGAAATTTCCCGGCTTCTGTTTCTGAGATGGAAAAGAGAATAAAGAAAAGCTTTTTAAAAACTCCAGAAGGGAAAGTTTTAGAAAAGCCCCCTGTAGTAGAAGATCAGAAAGAACCTCAAGCATTAACAGAGCACAGGAAGACGGATCAGACCCATCTTTGTTTGGGGGTGAGAGGCTATAGTCTTTATTCTCCTGAAAGATATGTTCAAGAAATATTAGCTGTGATCCTGGGAGGGATGATGAGCTCCCGCCTCTTTACCAAAGTGAGGCAGGAACTTGGACTGGCATATTATGTCTCCTGCGAATCATTTTCAGATCCTGACGCCGGTTTCCTGATGGCTAAAGCGGGCGTAGACAATGAAAAAGCAAAGAAAGCTGTATCTGCGATTTTAAAGGAATTTACTAAGATAAAAGACAAAAAGGTTCCTGAAAAAGAACTTAAGAAAGCCAAAGAGAACCTAAAAGGAAAGATGGCTCTTCATCTGGAGACCTCTGACGCCTTGGCTTCTTTTTACGGGGTTCAGGAGATAATGGAGGATAAGTTTTTAACTTTGAAAGAGATGTATGATAAAATTAACAAGGTAAAGGCAAAAGATGTTTCCAGAATTGCAAAGAATATCTTCAGATCAAAAAATCTCAATCTGGCCCTGATAGGGCCCTCAAAAGAAGACTTTAAGAAAATTCTAAGGGTTTAAATTATGGAGAATCAAAACTTAAATTTATCCTGGGATGCGATTTTTAAGATCGCTGTTATTGTAATAGTTTTTTATCTTCTTTATTCTATAAGGGATATTTTTATTTGGTTTATTTTTGCTTTAGTGATCGCCGTTCTGTTTGATCCGGTCATTGATTTTCTTCAGAAGAAAAAGATCCCAAGAGTCTTGGGAGCCATAGCGGTTTACGTTAGTTCTTTCGGTGTTTTGGGGCTTTTAATTTATTTGGTGGCTCCTGTTTTCGCTCATGAGATTAATCATTTCGTAGAAACTCTTCCTACCTATTTTGAAAGAATCGCTCCGCCCCTTCAGGGACTGGGGTTTGAGGCGTTTAAGGATATAAGGTCGCTTACCACCGCCTTAGGAAAAAGTCTGGAGGCAATGGCCGATAACATATTCAGCGCTGCTTTTTCTTTCTTCGGGGGGATTGCCTCTACTATTTTTGTTATTGCCACAGGATTCTTCCTTTCCATAGAAGACAGGGTAATGGAGAGGGCCTTGATGCTTATTTTCCCTAAAAAATACGAGGCATTAGCCCTTAATATTTGGCAAAGGGGGAAAAGAAAGGTTTCCGGATGGTTTGGAGCGAGGATCCTGGCCTGCCTTTTTGTGGCTGTTGCATCCTATATCACCCTTCTTCTTTTCGGAGTAAAGTATCCTTTTACCTTGGCTTTACTCGCCGGGGTCTTAAATTTTGTTCCTTATCTCGGAGCCGCGGTCACCGGAATAATCCTGTTTCTCCTTCTCTTTCCTCTGAGTATGATGAAGGCCTTGTTCGTATTGATTGCTTTTATTCTTATTCAGCAGATTGACGGGAACGTACTCTCTCCTATTTTAATGAAAAAAATTATTGGCCTTCCTCCGGCTCTTGTGCTAATGTCTATGGTTATCGGGGGGAAGCTATGGGGGGTTATGGGCGCTATTTTAGTTATCCCTCTGGCTGGAATATTGTTTGAGTTTACAAAAGAATTTTTAGAAAAGAGAAAAGAGGGGAGAGCAACAACAGCCTAAACATCTTCAATACATCAGAAAGTTCCTGTATCAGTTTTGGATTATGGAAAAATCATACGTTACAACAAGCATTGCTTACACTAACGCCCCGCCTCATATTGGGTTTGCTTTAGAATCCATACAGGCGGATGTTACAGCCCGCCGGGAAAGAAAAAAGGGCAAAGACACCTTCTTTCTCACGGGGACCGATGAACATGGAGCCAAGATTGCCAAGGCGGCAGAATCCAAAGGGCAAGATCCTAAAGAATTTGTTGATAATATTTCAGAAAAGTTTAGAAAACTGGGGGAGGCTTTGAACTTGTCTAATGACGAGTTTATTCGCACCACAGACAAAGAAAAGCATTGGCCCTCTGTAAAGAAGGTGTGGCAGAAATTAAAAGAGAACGGCGATATTTATAAAAAAGAATATGAGGGTCTTTATTGCACAGGATGCGAGGCCTTTATTACAGAAAAGGACTTATCGGACGGCAAATGTAAAAATCATAAAGTAGAGCCCGAACTTGTCAAAGAAGAGAACTATTTCTTCCGCCTTTCTAAATATGAAAAAGAAATAGAAAAAGCCGTAAAAGAAGGAAGAATGAAAATAGTGCCAGAGAGCAGGAAAAACGAAACCCTTGGGATTATTAAACAGGGATTAGAGGATGTAAGCTTTTCTCGTCCTAGTAAAGATCTAAAATGGGGAATTCCTGTGCCAGATGACGAAACTCAGAGTATCTACGTTTGGGCTGACGCCCTCACCAATTATCTTTCTGCTATAGGATATGAGGGAGA
>CAYXTC010000016.1:0-13954 GCA_964468405.1 uncultured Candidatus Saccharibacteria bacterium
AGGAAGACCTTAACAAAACAGGACTGAGACATATCACATCGATCTCGGGGATGCACGAAAAGATGAGCGTTTAGCAAGTATGTTTCTATAATCCCCTTAAAAGAGAGGGCTTTTAAGGGAGGAAAACTTGGCGATCCTAAAAAAAGTTATGGTTTCTGAGTTATTCACATTTTTTCGGGCTTGACCACTAAGGGTTAAGGAATAAAATGAAATAATCTTATAAGCGGTGAAAGTAGTCCATCGCTCTAGAAGATTTTCTCAGAAAGGGATACGAGGCATACAATTGTTCTTTTCTTGGAAAGTTGTGGTAACTAATTTGGTAAAAATATGAGTAAAACAAAAAAAATAAAGACAGAAAAAATTACGCCAAGGTCTAGTGAGGGACTTGATATCAGGCATAAATTTATTTCCGAGTTAAGATTTCACTCTCAGCTTCCCTCAACAGCAGAAATCCCAATATTTTACAAGCAAAAGCAACCAATAAAAGAGGAGGAAATAAAAAAAGGAGAACGAGGGAGAGTTAGGGTTGTTACCTTTGCATATTGTTGGAGTCAGAATAAAGAAGAAATGTCGAGATTTATCAAGGAGCACTTTAAGGGAATCCTAGATATTTTAAAGATAGAGGAAATTTCGAGGAAGGAAAATAGGATATTTAAATCTCCCTCTCCTTTTGATTACAGAAAAATAGATAAAAAGAGAACAAAAGTAATTGACTTTTATTTAAATTTTAAAGTTCTTTTTAAAAATAGAAAAAAACTAGTTAGTGAATTTTCTTCTTATGTTAATGACTTGGCTAAATTATCTAATTCTTATTGTAAAGCAAAACAAAAAAAAATAGTAACGGACTTTTTATCAAGAAAATATAAAGAATTTGGGAACAAAAAGATAACTATTTACTCTAATGATATTGGTTGGGATCAGTTGGCAAATATAGAATTATTCTCTGTTTTGGAAGAATTTAAAGATGAAGGATTGATAACTAGTATTCCAATTTTACCTCAGCCAAATATTTTGCCGCATTATACTGACTATTTACAGTTAAAAAGAAGAAACATCAATAACCTCTCTAAAAATTACAATCTTGAATTGGCTTCGGTATCCCTTACTCCCAAATGGACAAAAGAATTACAAAGATATTTTAATAAAGATAAATCTCCCTACAAAGTTTCAGCAGGAACTCAGTGGAAGAGTATAACTATCAAGTTTTTAAACGATCAGGAGATTTTGATCAAAACTCCTGATTATGAAAAAAAAGCCGGCTTCAGAGATTTTAATTTATTTGGATACGGTAAAGATGTTACCAGTATTGTATGGGAATTCTTTAGAGTATTGGCACAATATAACGGTGAATTAGATTGGTCAAACCCGGAAGCAGAAGATAAAAACAAGAGCCGAAAATTAAAATTAGCAAGATCTCTTCAAAAAACACTAGGAATTGAGAGTGATCCCTTTTTTCCGTACAGACCCTCTCCAGACAAACCAGAGAAGTATTACAAGGCACGCTTTACTTTGTTCTGCGATAAAGAATATAAAAAAGAACTGAAAGAAAGAACCAGAGAAGAGAGAAAAGAATCTTCTGAAGATAATAGTTGTTATTCAGACATAGAGGAGTTTTATAATAGCCAGACACCTTCTAGGTACGAGTAAGAGACAATCTTTTGAAAATTTCGCCCCCTTAAGGAAAAGGGGTTTTTGTTTTCGGTAAATTTTGGTGAAATTTACCATCTTTTATAAGAAGAATGGTAGCGACTAAGAAAATGAAACAGAATAAATTAACTCTCGTTACCCTATTTTAGCAAGAGCTTTTAATTTATGAAAATACATATAAGCAAAATGGAAATATTTCCCATAGCCCAAGAGGGAACTTTAATAGGGTGGGGTTCGTGTGAAATAAACGGTTTAATTCGGTTATCCGGCATAGCTCTCCACATAACAAAAGAAGGAAAACTAAAAATTAATTTTCCCGCAAAAAAGGTTGGCAAAGGATTATCTTTCTATTTCCAACCCCTTAATCCGGATATGGCTGAGAAATTCAGATTATCTTTTAAAGAAAAAGCTAAAGAGGTTGGATTATTGGTATCTAATGAAAAAAATTACAGAAAATAATAAAGAAGATAAAGAGAGAAAAGAAGAAAAGCTTTACTGGTTGTATGATTTGCTCCGAAAGGAGGGGGAAATATATAAATGGGAAGAAGATCCCTCTGGTTTTAAAAGGCTTAAAGGATGGAAGAGACAATGAGCACAAAGAAAGGCTGGATTGCTATCCATAGAAAAACAGAGGAATCGGAGATATGGATTCAAAAACCCTGGCGTTTTAAAACTTGGATCTATTTTTTACTTGAAGCAAATCACTCTAACACCAGGAAAGCTGGCGAAAAGCTTAAAAGAGGCCAGATTTATGTCCCTTCTGCTAAGGAGCTTTGTAAGGAGGTTTCCTGGTACGAGGGGTGTGTCTATCGTAAACCCTCCGTAGAGGCCATGAAGCAGTTCTGGAAGACCCTAAGAGAAAAGGGCATGGTAGACACCAGAAAAACAACTAGGGGAACTATTATAACTATCTTAAATTATAAAAGATACCAAGATTTTAGCCCTATCGTAGACATCGGAAAGAAAACCTTCGTAGACGCCAGCGCAGACACCACGCAGACACCAGCAAACCCCTATGATAGACAACAATGTAACAATGGAACAAAGAATATATCTCCAAAAGAGATAATATCTCTCTATAAGGATACCTTGCTTATAGAGAAGAAAAAGAAGATACGCATTAATTACTCTGCTTGCTCTAAAATAATCTCATCCTTACTGGAAAGAGAAAAGTGGAGGAAAGCCGATTTCGAGAAGTTGTTCCGCTGGTTTGTGGACAGTAAGAAGGCTAAAGATTACGGATATTCTTTGACCGTCTGTCTCTCAACTCATACATTAAATCTCTTTGAAGAACAAAAAGAAATAAAAAAATGGGAATATGAAAAATAAAATAAAAAATAAAATCAAAAACATAGAAAAAGAGGAGGATAAAATCGTAGCCCTAGAGGCTCTTCAGGGCTATGAGGGAGAAGATCATATTATTACTTCTGAAGAAGCCTGGGAAGACTTAGAAGAGGAACGGAAGAAAGAGACTACTAAATTCTTTTCGAAAATCTCCACCTTAGACAAATTTTTAGATGGCTTTAGAGAAGGGGACTTGGTTGTAATCTCGGCCCCCACAAAAATGGGAAAAACAACCCTGGCTCAAAGCTTTACCCTTTCTTTTTCAGAACAAGACGCCTCTTGTTTATGGTTTTCTTATGAATTGACAACAAGGGAGTTTTTAGAAAAGTTTGGTGAGCCGATTCCTTATTTTACTCTACCCAAAAGCCTCAAGGGTAATTCTTTAGATTGGATAGAAGAGAGGATCATAGAAAGCATTTCTAAATATGGGACAAAGATTGTTTTTATAGATCACCTTCATTTTTTACTGGATATGAGCAATCTGGCAATGAGGGGCAATGCTTCTTTGATTATCGGAGATATTATGAGAAAGCTGAAGGGGATCGCTCTTAAGTGGAATTTATGTATAGTCTTGATAGCTCATACAACAAAAATATCTTTTGATAAAGAACCCGAACTTTCCGATATTAGAGACTCCTCTTTTATAAGCCAAGAAGCAGACACTACTCTTATGATTTGGAGGCTAAAAGAAAAAGAAACTGGTTTTTACGGGGACAGGGCCTGTTTATCTTTAGTAGCCAACAGAAGAACAGGCAAGGTCGGTAAAATTATACTTCAACTAAAAAATAATAGATTCTATGAGGAAACTGATATTTACGAAACAGGCGAAACCCATAATAAATAAGCACACAATAGCTTTAGCAGAAAAACACAGACAACTAGCTCACGAGAGGTGTTACTTAGAGTTTAAGAGAGTTATTGAGGAAGGCGAGGAAGAAGGTTGGATATCTAAAGACGAATACCAGGAAATGACAGAATCTCTTAAGAACTTAACCCTCTGAAGGGAAAATGGTTTAGTTTTGGTTAAATAGAAAACATTGGAAACTCTGAAGGCTATCTGAGAAACATAGAAAGAATCCCCGAAATTGATAACTTTTGACAACTACGTGGCCCTAAACATTGCTAAACATTGATATTTGACCCAGAAAACTAGGAAAATCTGGGATACGTGGCCAGAAAACAAACATAAAAATAAAGGAAATATAAAATTAAAGAATAAAATAACTAAGAAAGATACTATCCGACTGCTCAAGATCTTATTATCCTTACACGCACACCCTAGAAAAGACAGATAAATAAAAGCCCCCCTCTGTTTTTACCCCCTAAAAGCCCTATAAAGTTATAAATAAAAAAACGGTCGTTTATTTAGATTTAAAAACATAATAAATATCTTCAGACGGGGGGAGGGGGGAGCAAAGTAGCAAAGCTTGAAAGTTATTTATAGTCCCCTTACATTTTAAAGTCGATTTTGACAATAATATGAAAAAGATAAAATCTTCCAAAAGAAGGCTACCAATTAAAAGAAGCAATAGACAAAAGCTCATTATAAAAGCAGTAGATGATTTTTTCGGAGAGGGGATTTCCCAAAAAGAGGGAAGACTGAAAAAAGATATAGCTCTTTGGTTAATGGGGAGAAAGAAAGGAGTAAGTCTTACAGAAGAGCAGAAAGAAGCTGTCTGGTACATAAAGAACAACCTAGGGAATAAAACCTACACCCAGAACCTTCTCTAGAATGTTTCTATTTCGCATTTTCTCGCCAGTTATTAGGGGAGGAAAAATAAAACACCCCTCACAAGGGGTAATATACCTTCCAGCTCTTTAAATTAAAGTTTATAGGGGTCAAAGGGCTAGTTAAAGTTTTCTTTAAGGGAAGAACATCCGGATTTATAGAGGGCGCTAGTTACTCAGATTTATCTTTTTCGTGGTCTCTTTGAGGATTTTTATCTTTTTGGTGCTCTTCTAAAATAGACTCTATTTCTTCATTAGTAGTACCGCTTGAAATTGCCTTGGCCATTTTTTGTGCAGTAGCCCCCACTCTTCTAATTCGAGAAGGATCATCTTTAGACCAAACTTCTCTGTAAACCCTTTTAATGTCTTCGGGTTTGTATAAATCTAATCCTTTTATTTTTAAATACAGTCCCGTTTTAGTATGTTTAAATCCAACCCTACCCTCTTTTTCAAACCACTTGTAACCACATTCTTCAATTGCTTTAATTTGTCTTTTAATCTCTTCGTCCTTCCAGTCACCGTAGCCAGGCTCAACTATTTTTAAGACATATATCTTATTCTTTATAGATCCTTTAGAGCCTAACAAGAAAGGGCCTAGTCCAAATAAAAGTCCTATTGCTAATAGAAATGTCCCGACAGCTTTACTTAAAAAAAACAAAATTAATATCGAAATAGCTATAAATATGGTGCTAAATATTTTAGCGTTCCTTAATTCTTTTGGGGTTAATGAATCCCATGTGTCCATGTTGTTTGGATGGTCTAATTTTGGTTCTTATGTGCCTTTTAATAAACTTGTTTAACTATCTAAAAATTTATTCAAGTCCAATCCTATACAATATCCAGAGAACAAATATCGTCCCAACCAAGAACAGAATAGCGAAGTTATATCCATAATACCCTTTATTAACAAAATAGATTACCTTACCGATAGCTAAAAATTCTATCCACCAATAGTTCTTTAAAAATTCTAAAAAAGTCCAATCCTCTGTTTTATCTCCTCTATTGATGATTTTCTTGATTGATTCTTTGGAGAGCATAATTATTCAGAGAACAATTCGTCGTGTTTTTCCCAAAATTCCCTAATAATTTTATCTTGTGGTTCTGCATTATCGCCCGGCAGATCAATAACTGCAGCAATTGTTTCATTTGTATAACTATCCTTAATCCATCTTCTCCAGCAAGCTTTGCCGTCTATCACGTCAATCCATCCACCGCTATAAAGACAAGTTTCTAGGTCTTTATTGTAGGCATATTCAGGATCAAACAGGGACTTATCCCACTCTTCTTTGTCTTGTTCGTAAAGCTCTTTTCCTACCCTGTTGCACTCTTGTTTCATTGAAAGAAGAAACTCTTTTCTTTCCGCCTCTTCTTGTTCTATCTTTCTTCCTGGGAGAAAGAAAAAATAGTAATAAGAGAAAGAAATCCCTATTAGTAATATAGCAACCGATAAACTAGTTGTTAAGATTATCTTTTTCATAAATTTATCTGTTCTTTAAAAATTTAATGTTTTCTTTCCCAATGTTCTTCCTCTTTGTCGTACATTACGAAATTTTTCCCCTTTTCCTTCGTCTTCATAATCCTTTTTCTTATCAGGGGATTTAGTTTTTCAAATAGTATTATTGTAATGACAAGCGGAAGAAGGGCAATAATTACTAATAGAAAATACGGCATTGTTTCAAAAAACAGAGATATAAGAATAACAGGAATCAGAAAAATAAAAAAGACCGAAGCAGTCATTATTAGTCGGAATTTCCATAATTTTTTACCTTTTTCTTTCATTGATTTATTTTAACTCCTTTTTCTATTATAATTATCTATCTCTTCCTGCTTCATCCCGTAATCTCCTATTATTTTCTTTTTTCCTCCCCATATAATTTTTATAAAACCGAAGACTATCCCTAATGCTACTAAAAAATGAAGAAGTCCATATCCAACTTCTTCTTGGATGATTCCTAACAATGTGCTCCCTCCTATGAGAAGCAAAATGACCGATAACATTTTTTTCGCTATTTTCTTAATTTTTTCTTTCATAAATTTATTTGTTTTTATGCCTTTTAATAAACCTATTTAATTCTGCTTCTTCAATACGAAAATTTCTGGAAGAATACTTAATTGCCTTAAGTTTCCCAGATTTAATCCAGCGGTAAACAGTATAGATAGAAACATCCATTTCCTTTGCTACTTTTTCAGGAGTTAGAAGTTTCATTATCCTGAAAAGCCGTGAGGGTTTATTAGATCTTTAATAAATATGATAGCAAAAACCACCAGCCAAAAAATACTTATAAAGAAAATCATATCTCTCGGACTCATGTGGATAGAAGTACTATAATAATAGTCGATTATTGAATAAGTAACAGAAAGAAATCCAATAATAGCAAAGTAATTCAGGATACCCCTGGTTCTGTAATATCTAAAAACCCTTTTTCTCGCTTCCTTCCTTGACCTTTCCTTTTCTTTCTTCACAATGTTTTTAGTTCTTTCCAATGCGTTTTGTGGTCTTTTTTTCCGAAATAGTCTAAACATACTCTAATTTTTAGAATAGACCTCTAGGAGGCGGATGTCAAACCAGTAGTTAGCAACACTTGACATACTCTCTTGCTTTGATAAAATGGAATTGTTGAGGATAATCGTAGTTTCAGGGAGTTTATTTATAAGTTAAATCATAATATAATAACTCTAGGAGCTGGGCGGTTATCCTCAACAGATAACTCTTTGAACCCCAGCTCCTTTAGTTTGAAATTATGAAAAAAGCAGTCCTATATCTAAGGGTTTCCAAAAATGATGAAAGCCAAGACCCTCAAAATCAAAAAGCACCATTACTTAAGTTAGCCGAAACTTTAGATCTTGAAGTAGTGGGGGAATATATAGATTACGCCTCCGGTGGCAACTCTAATAGGCCACAATTCCAGCAGATGTTAGAAGACGCCAAAAAAGGAGGTTTCGATATGATCCTTACCTGGAGCTTAGATAGGTTCTCCAGAGAGGGAATATCTAACACTCTTCATTATCTAGAGAAGTTAAAACGCTCTAAGGTAGCCCTAAAGAGTTTACGGGAGAACTGGCTAGACACCTCCGGAGAAGGAATGGGCCATTTATTAATAGCGATTATGTCTTGGGTGGCAAAACAAGAGAGATTGAGGATATCAGATAGAACGAGGGCCGGGCTGACAAGAACCAAAACTAATGGAACTAAACTTGGAAGGCCAAGGGGCTCAAAAGACAAGGGTCGTAGAAAAAGGTCGGGTTATTTCTTAAGGTGGCAGAATAAAAAAAGCCAGAGGGTAAATAGTTCTTTTGTGAGATCTTGAAACCCCTCTGGCAATTAATATTATAACACTTATGGAAAAAGTCGCCATTTACATTATGGGCAGAAACCAGGAGGAGGCCGACCAAAAATTAGAAAAAGTAAAAGAGGCCTGTAAAGACAAAAAAGTCGTTGAAGAGTTTATAGACCTCCCGAAGGGCTGGCGGTTGAACGGGAAGAGAAGTGGGCTAGAAAAGCTCAAGCGTAGAGCAAAATGGGGAGTAATCGACAGCGTTCATCTTTACCAGTTCGAAGACTTCTCAACTAAGCTATTTAGAGTAGTCCAGGCGGTTAAATACTTTAAAAAGCACAAGGTAAAAACCTTCAGTCTTAGCGAAAACGAAACAGGAAAAGAATTCCTAGAAGGTCTAGAGCTTGTGTTCGGAGAAATATGACACCAACAGATTTAATAGAAAAAAAAGCGACGAAAACCCTAAAGGCTGTGATTTATGTTAGGGTCTCTAGCGATGAGCAGGCCAAGAAAGAATTTAGTATTCCCAAAATTCAGATCCCGGAGTGTATGAGTTTCATTGAGAAGAACAACTGGCTTTTCTCCAAAACCTACGTTGACGAAGGAAAGGATTGTAATAGTTTTAAAAAAAGAACAGCTCTTCAGCAAATGCTGGTAGATGATATTGATAACTATGACGTTGTGGTTATCTACTCTTTTGATAGGTTGTCAGGAGACGACCAGAATACTTCGGGCCAGATATATAACATCTTAGATAAGAACAGAAAACAGGTTACAGCAGTAAAACAGCCGATTCAGATATATTCTCCGGAAGAGTACGATCCCAAGAGCTTACAGGTAGCTCAGGCAAGGCAGATCAACAATTTTGGTGTTAGCTGGGACAGAAAGATAAGAAGGGAGAGGTTTATGGACTCTATTAAGAAAACAGTAGAGAACGGAAGGCCTGTTTCGGGACCGCCTTATGGCTATAAGATAATAAGGGAAATTCACCCTAAAGATAATACCAGGACAATAGGGTATAGGGTAATAGATGAGGAGGAGGCGCCAATTCTTAGAAGAATTTTCAGAGAGAGATCAGAAGGGAAATCAGTAGAGCATATTACCGGAGATCTTAACAGAGAAGGAATGAAAACGAGAAGGGGATGTTTATGGTCGAATGCTAGGATATATCAAGTTCTCAAAAATCCCTTCCCGGCAGGAATTTTTATCAGGCACAGGTACAAAGAAAGAAAGTTCGGAGACGACAACGTTGTGGAAAGATTCCCGGAGGATCAATGGCAATTTATTCCTATAAACAGAGAGATTGAAAAGCACTACAAGCCTCTTATATCGAAAGAGTTATTCGAGAGGGTCAAGAGAATATCAAAGATTAATAAGACCTTTGAGAGGAAGGCAATAGGAAGCGGAAGCCTGTTAAGCGGACTAGGGAGATGTCCTAAATGCGGAAGCCCTATGTTCGAGTCTTCTTATTACAGAACAAAGAACTGGCCTTATTGCCAGAGCTATTTTGTCTGTAGCTCCTGGACCCAAAAGCGTGATTGCTCTAACACGAGGAAATATCCGGCCTGGAAAGTAAAAAAGAGACTAGTCCAGGAAATAATGAGGTACGCTAATGATCCGGAAGCGTTCAATAAGTACCAAAAGAAGGCTAGAAAGAAGAAGATGACAGCAAGAAAGAACGAGTTGGCTCTCTATGAGAAGAAAATTAAGAAACTAGACGAAAGAATCTATTCCCTCAACCTTAAGTATGTTGACGAGAAGATAAAGTATAACTACTACAACAATCTTCTAATGGAGCTAGAATCGGAAAGAAAGAAGCTTAACAAGAACATATCTGACATTAGAAGGGAAATAGAGGATTTTGTTAAGAGCAGACAGAAGATTAATGAGATTAAAGACCTTAATAAGTTTCTTTACAAGAACTTCGCCAGACTGAGCAAGGAAAAGAAGAAAAGCATAATAAGAGACCTAGTTGAAGAGATAGTTTATAACAAAGAAACAGATCAATGGGATGTTCTTTTTAGAAATTAATTTCCTGGGACTTTCCTTGATTTTTTCAAGGAAAGTGGTAAGGTAAAAGTAAAAGCATTATGAAAAATAACCAAAAAGCATTCATCTCAATACCTGTTTTAGTAGCTATCATAGCTGGAGTTGTGGCAACAGCGACAGTAGCTACTGGTATTGTTTTGTATAAAACAGGGAAAATAAGCCTTAATAATCAGAGGGCTACCGTTTCAGAGTCTTTAATCCAGGAAACAGAAAGCGATGAAAATCAGGAAGAAGAAGTTGTTCAAGTTGATAATAAAGACAAGGTTCAAGAGGAAATAGGCGATGAGGGCAAAGATAACCAGTCCGAAAGTGAGCAAACCGATCCTGAAACTGACGAAGAACTAGAGAAGGCTAGGATGGAAGCTGAGAGAGCCAGGCAAGAGGCTGAAAAAGCGAAACAAGAAACCGCAAGAGCTAAAGCAGAGGCAGAGAGATTAAAAACAGAGCAACAACTGAGAGAAGTTAGTGAGATAGCAGACAGAAAGAAAGAAAGCATAGCAGATGGTTCTTTAGAAATTGAAGCCTATAACAAAAGGGGAGTTACTATAAAGAACAAAACCGATGAGACGGTTGTCTTAAACGAACTTAAATTTACCCAAGGTCAAGAACAAAGTTGGGTGAGGTTTAATATTAGATTTCCCGATTCTGCAGACTCTAAAAAACTTTATTACTTAGGGGGGACACGAGTCTCTAATCGGTATATTGCAGACATAGGCGTGTCTTGCAAGAGAAACTACGATGGGAAACTTCCAGATAAATGTGAAAGATATTATGAGGACTATAATCCGATGGCGGGCGAACAGGTTAACTTTATGATGGATGTGGCTATAAATGAAATTCGTCCAGGAGAAACTGCTAAAATAATAGCCGATGCTTACGTACTTGGTTTTTATTATATTAAAGGAGGAATTACTGGACAGTCTACGGGGGAAGATATTTATTTTGATGACGTGAAAGGAATTTCTAAGATGGCAGACTTAACAGACTAGAACTGTATTGGGTAAGTCAATTTTCGCTTTGGTAGTTTATGGGTGGTGCAAGAACTTAGTCCTAAAAATAAGCTTTAAATTTTCTCTCTTGACGTAGGCAGACAATTATTATATTATTCTAACAGGTTATAGCATGGTGCTATAACTTTTTTAGTTCCTTAACAAGATAAGGAGAAAGAAAATGAAGGATGTAGAGAAAATAACCTTGGCATTATTGATTTTGTGTTTAATTAGTCCTGAAGTTAACGCAAATTTTCAAGACTTCCCGATTTGTTCTGAGAGTTCAGAACAGAACCTCCCTGCTGTTAGTGGTGATATTACTGTTTGGCAAGATAGCCGTAATGGTAGCCAAAACAGAAACATCTATGGATACAATGTTTCAACTGATACAGAATTTACTATTTCTATAGCGGGAGGGGATCAAGAAGCACCAGATGTTAGTGGGAATTATGTTGTTTGGGAAGACGAGAGAAACGGTAACTCAGATATTTATGGATATGACATTCTTAACCGAACCGAATTTCCTATCTGCGTGAGAGACGGAACTCAAAATAACCCCTCAATTTCTGGCAACGTTATTGTTTGGTCTGATTCTCGCAATAATGGCGCTGGGCGTAGTAGCGACATTTACGGATACGATCTATCTACCCAAACTGAATTTATGATTTACTCTGGTAACGGAGCACAGGTTGACCCTGTTGTTAATGGGGATGTTGTCGTGTGGCAGGATTGGAGGAACGGAAATGCTGATATTTATGGATATGACATTTCAACCCATTTAGATCTTACTATCTGCACAGACTTAGGAGACCAGTATACGCCAGATGTCTCTGGGGGTATAGTGGTATGGGAAGATCACAGGAGAGGGCTGTTTGATGTCTATGGGTATAATCTTTCTACTCAAGAGCAATTTATTATTAGTGAGGGTGGTTCGGCAAGCAGGATCGACCCCGTAATAGATAAGGATACAGTTGTCTGGGAAAATAGAATTACTGGTGGGAGCAACGATATCTATGGATATAACCTTCTAACGCAAGAAGAATTTCCTATTTGTGAGAATATCGGGAATCAGCATCATGTAGCAATTGACGGAGATCTTGTGGCTTGGCTCGATTATCGTAATATCAATGGGGACATCTACGGAGCCCATATCCCTGAACCCGCCACTTTCCTCTTGTTTGGAATGGGGGCACTCTTTCTCTCTCGCAGACGCAGAAAATGAACTATCAATGACCTGGGATAACTCCTGGGTCTTTTTTTGGGCTGTTTAGTAAGCGGTACGCATATAATCATTTGGTTTAGCATACTGACTTCGCTTCTTTCTTACTTCCTTTCTTTCAAGAAATCAGTTCTGATCGCAGCCTTAATTCTTTTCTTGTTTTTGATTATGGTGGGCTTTCCCGTTTCCGGAGTAAGGGCCGGACTCATGGCCCTTTCAATTAATGCCGGCAAGATGCTGGGCAGAAAGGGCTCTAGTATCCGCCTTCTTGTTTTCGTGGCCTTCCTGATATTGGCTTTCAATCCTTTGCTTCTCCTTTACGACGCGGGTTTTCAGCTTTCTTTTTTGGCGTCAGCTGGCATTATCTATTTTAAAAACCCTATCGAAAGGATCCTTAAAAGGATTCCTTTTAAAGGAATACTTGCCATGACCCTGTCTGCTCAGATCTTTACTCTTCCTATTTTAATTTACAATTTTGGAAGGGTTTCTCTTGTGGCTCCCTTGTCTAATGTTCTGGTTGTGCCTATCTTGCCCTTTGTGATGGTTCTTGCTTTTTTAGTTGCCCTAACTTCTCTTTTGTCTTTTTCTTTAGCCCTCTTTCTTTCTTTTCCCTGTCAGATTATATTAAGTTATCTGATGGGGGTTATGGATTTTTTGGCCAAGCAGCCCTGGGCCTTTAAAACATTGCCCCAGTTTCATTGGTTTTGGATTTTTCTCTTTTATTTTCTATTATTTCTTTTCTATAAAAAAAGGGGTCGAGCTTTGACTCAGACCCCCACCGGTTGAGGTGCTTCTTCTTGGGTTAAGGCTTCTTCTACTTGGAAAACAAATACAGTTACAGGGTGAAAACGAGGACAAAATCCATTTCCTTCGTCGGGAGTGCAGATTGAGCAGGCGTGAGCTGCTGGGTTAATGTGAGCGGGGATTTCCGGCCCCTTGTTTCCAAGTTGGTGCACGCATTTTGCCGTTGGATAAGCCATTCTCCAACCTCCCAAAGATTCTTTTGTGAAAAGTACTTTATTGTTTAATAACTCTTTGAAAAGAAGCTGTCAAGTTCTTTTGTGGATAACCTTTTTAGGGTATAATGTAGGAATATGTCCAAAATATGGCTTGTAGCAACCAATATGGGTTATGGCCACCAGAGAGCAGCATATCCTTTAAAAGAGGTCGCCTTGGGCGGGGAGATTGTCAGAGCCGACAGTTATCCGGGTATTCCAGAAAAAGACAAGAGGTTCTGGGCAAAATCAAGAAGATTTTACGAGTTTATTTCTCGCTTCAAATCTTTTCCTCTGCTGGGAAGGGCAGCCTTTGCTGTTTTTGATTATTTTCAGAGGATTCCTAGATTTTCTCCTCCCAGAGACCTCTCTGGACCTAATTTTGTTTTAAAACAAACCTACAAACTGATTAAAAGAGGATGGGGAAAACATTTTATCAAAAGATTAGGAGGGGGGAGACCTCTGGTAACAACTTTTGCCACTATCGCCTTTATGGCGGAGTACTTTGACTATTCGGGAGATATTTTCTGTATAGTGTGTGATGCAGACATTGCCAGGACCTGGGCGCCTCTTGACGGGAAAGAAAGCCGGATTAAGTATTTTTCTCCTACAAAAAGGGCTTCTGCGAGGCTAAAAATGTACGGAGTTAAAGAGGAGAACATAATCCCGGCCGGCCATCCTCTTCCTTCTGTTAATACGAAGAGAAGA
>CAYXTC010000017.1:0-3506 GCA_964468405.1 uncultured Candidatus Saccharibacteria bacterium
AACCTGCGGCCTCTTCGATGTGAACGAAGCGCTCTACCACTGAGCCAACCGTCCTCGCTTCAATCCTCATTCTATAACTTTAATTATAGCAAGTAAACCTTTTGCTTTTATTATGATGGCGGTTATAATATATTAATGCAAATCTTCGAACTTCACTTCAATCCCAAGGTTAAAAAGGACTATTCTTTCGACACTTTTATCTACAGGCCAGAAAAATCCTCGGAAAAGAGGCTGGGCGGATTGTACGCTTTGGGAGAAGTTAAGTCTTCCCTCCCTCAAGATCTCCAACTTCTTAACAATTTGGCAGAAAATATCAAGAAAAACTTTTACTCGTCTTTGGTCAAAACGCCAGAGGCTTCTTTGACCGAATCCCTAAGGACGGCTAATTCTTTTTTGTCTAAAGAGGTCCAGAACAACAACGTACATTGGATGGGCAACCTTGGGTTTGCCGCTCTTTCTATAAAAGATATCGATTTAAGTTTTACTAAGACGGGAAACGTTAAAATACTGCTAGCAAGAGAAGGAAACATTATTAATATGGGGGAAAGTCTAGAGAAACAGGAGATAAACCCTTATCCGCTAAAGGTATTCTTTAATGTGGTTTCAGGAAAACTCGAACAAGGCGATTTGGTAATGATAATGACAGAAGACATTTACAACTTTCTATTAAAGAGAGGATTGGTTTCCCGATTAGCGGATAAAGGATCAGGAATCGAGGAAGAAGACATAAAAGGAATTTTGCCCTATTCTCTCTTCAAAAAGGGAGGAGGGGCGGATATGGCAGGAGCCCTCCTTTTAATTGCCCTTAAGAAAGAGATTAAAAAAGAGAGTCCAACTACCATATTATTCCAAAATCAAAAGGGTTTCTCTTGGCAGGCAGTGTTTGAGCCTATCTTGAGGGCTTTCGGAAAACTAAAGGAGAAAATTCCTCAGAAGACAAAGAAGAAGGGTTCCAAAAAAAACAAGCGCCTACTCCCCTCTTTTTCTTTCCGTCTCTCCAAAAGAATAGTGCTGGTATTGTTGCTTTTGGCTATTTTGCTCTTGGGATTTCTGCTATTCAGTCAAAAACAAGAAAGAGACAGAGCAGAAATAAGAGATAAACTAAACAGTATAGAAGAAAAGTTAGCAGAAGCAGAAAACTATTCTATTTTTGACCAGACAGAAAAAGCAAATAATATTTTGAAGAAGGCCTGGAAAGAAATATCTTCTCTGCCCGAAGAAACGCCCAAAACCAAAACGCTCAGGCAAACCGTAGAACAAAAACTATTACAACTCAATAATCTGGAAGAGATTGAAGATCCCCCAATTATATTTGACGCAGGCTCGAAAGAATTGAACTTCGATGGTATTTTAGCGGCAGGGTCCTCTATCTATCTTCAAGCCGACAAGGGCATATATCAGGTGTCTCCCAAGGAACAATTCGTTCCCAGCAACCAAATTATTAATTTGGGGACCGGGTATCAAAATACTGCTATTTTTTACTCTTCTCCCGCCAACATCGTTTCCCTCAAAGACCAGGAATGGGTTTCAGAAAGCATTGACTCTTACAATAAAAAGTTTTTGGAAATGGTCAGTTACTGGTCCAACCTTTACTTTCTGACCGAGGACTGCCGGATTGTAAAATATCCTTCGGTAGCAAAACTCCAATGGGGAGAACCAAGAGAATGGCTGAAAACTGAATTCTCTTGCTCGAATCCGAGGTCACTTGCTATAGATGGATCCGTTTGGATCCTAGACGGAGATAATAGGATCTGGGAATTATACCAGGGTGATTTAGAAAATAGTATAGATCTGGATATTTTTCCTTTTGTCGAAGAAATAAAGAAAATAGCCACCAATGCTACCGTCTCCTACCTCTATCTTTTAGAGCCTGCTCAGAAAAGAATAATAATTATTGAAAAAGATGGGAAACTTGTTAAACAAATCAGAAGTAATAGATTCTCTAACCTAAAAGATTTCACTATATCCGAAAACGGTAAATTAATTTGGGCCTTGGACCGGAAAGGAGTCTACCAGATAGAAGTTAATCCTTAGGCCTCTTTTTTAAGAAAAAAAGGCACAATAAGATTGTCAGGGCGATAAGCCCGATAATCAAGAATAAACAATAAGGACAATATAGGCAATAAACGATTAAAAGCAGTAACGCAATAGGTGGCAAAAACCAGGGCCATCTTTTTTTGGCTCCTTCCCTTCTCTCTTTTCTGGAAACAAAGAACAATGTTATGAAAATAATAATTAGAATAATAGCCAGCCAACACATGTTTTCTGTTTTCAAGACGCCCCCCATGGCGGCTAAAAGCCTGTTCAACCTTCCTTGTTCCCCTGGCTCTCCTTCGCTAATAATAGGTTTTTCTTCATCTTGCCCCTCTGATTCTTTGTCCTGTCCTCCCTCTTCGGTATCGCCCCCTCCGCCCGAAGGAGTAAATTCGAAAACTCCGGTTTCTCCCGAAACAACCGCCTCTTCAGGAATTCTAAGAACCAGCTCTTTACTGATTGCCAAAGACCCTCGGGAAACGCAGCGATAGTAATATGTGTTCCCCGGCAAAAGACCAGGAATTTTTACAGAGTGGCTCTTAACTTTGCTTAAGTCTTCTTCAGTAGAAAAAACATAACCGTAATTGGGCGGATCATTGGAGTCCAAAGAGTGTGGGGACCCCTCTGGTGAGTAAATCACCTTGCTGGTACTCTTAAGGTTTGTTTCCCAGGTGATGGTTATGACTTCTGCGGTGTTTTCTAATATTTTTTCGTTGAAAATCATTAATTTCCTGCGTCCTCCTCCGGCGCCTGAACTAGAACTATAAGTCACATTTTCTGATACCGAATCTTCCCCCAAGAAGCCGATTCGGACATCAAATTTAGCTTTTTTGTCTTGATAATTATTTCCGGAACTTGAATCAAATTCTGCCAGAAAATAGTACTTCGTACTCTCTCCATTGTTCAAATCAGAAAGGGCCACCTCTCCGGCTCCAAAAAAATATTCTAAAGAACCAGAATAAAGCGGAGCGGGCTCTCCTTCTTTTTTAACGCTTAAGTTGATGGCCTCTGAAAGGCAAGAGCCTGAACACGGATTTTGGTTTATTACCCTCAATCCTATGGTTTTGCTTTCACCGGAATTATTAGAAACCACAGCCCACCTGCTTACAGTCTCTTCTGGTAAAAAGTTAGCCTTTTTAAAAAGAGGGTCTGTTTCGAAATTAACTTGAAGATCCTGGGCAAAAGCAAGTCCGCCCCAAAACAAACCGAGTCCTAAGATAAAAAATAAAATTATTAATTTATTCTGTTTCATCGGATTTTTCATTATCGTCTTCTCCTTCTTCAGAAGCCTCCGGCGCCGTCCCAGACTCTGTCACAGGCTCTTGGAACTTTCGTTCGTCATTTTCTTCTAACTCGGTGGATACCTCTGGAGTTTCGGGGTTCTCTTCTGTTACAGATTCTGACGCATCCTCTGTCTCCCCCGCTTTTTCCTCCCCTGGAGCCGGAATAGGTTCTTCGGACTCTCCGGAAGG
>CAYXTC010000017.1:3606-12286 GCA_964468405.1 uncultured Candidatus Saccharibacteria bacterium
ATTTTCATTAATGTCGGGTTCTTCGGACTCCTCCGAGGTTTCTGGGGTTTCCTCCCCTGGAGCCGGAATAGGTTCTTCGGACTCTCCGGAAGGATTTTCATTAATGTCGGGTTCTTCGGACTCCTCCGAGGTTTCTGGGGTTTCCTCCTCTGACTGGGTCTGATTTTTATCGGAAATGTCGGGCTGAGGGGACACCGAATCGCCTGCAGAATCTGAGCCTCCTTCTGGAGGATGATTCTCCTCCTTGACTGGAGGATCTACCAGCTGGATCTTTGTAATGTTCTTTATCTCTTCTAGATCAAACATAGGAGGACAGAAGTCTTCGCTTTCATCTTCACCCAAAAGGGCGGGATAATTTTGAGGATGGGCTTCTATTTTTATCCTTCCGTTATTGGTAATATATTTTTCGTTATACGGAGGCTTCCATTTAAACAAGCTGTCGTTTTCAGTGCCTGCGGCCAAGGTGTCAATCCAGGTTTGGCCGCTATCGTTTGAGAAATATATGTTAACAGACAATTCTTCATCGGGGCCCAACCAATTACTGGCGCTCCATTCAATAGAATACCTGCATTCTTCATCCATACCCTGGCTAAGGCAAAAGTTCCTGCACCATGATATTTCAGAGCAGTTATCTGGAACCAGATACCACACCTCCCCTCCCTGAGGGTAAATAAGATTAACTTCTGGAGACCAAGAACCTGTGCTTATTGTATTAGTAATTGATTCCTCATCAGAAAATCCTTTTTCTGGACCACTAAAACCAACCTGCCATCCCTTGAAATCAAAATTAAACTGGCACGATTTGTTCTCTAATGACGGAGATGCCTGATTGTCCGGGAGAATAATTTCGAAATAGAGCCAATGCTCCCCTGGCCCGTAAAAATTATTATTAAAATGTTCGTTTGTGTTTGGAATCTGGAAGTCCGGATCTTCAGGATCCAAGGTTCTTAAATCAAAATTCTTCAAAAACCCGTCGTACTTTAATTCCGTGTTTCTATTATCCAAATGGTTGGGCGGGTCACCGGGCTCATCGCTGTACCAATTATACCAAACTTTCAACTTTAGAGATTCGTAAAGGATACTGTCGCAAAGGCCTTCCGCCGCCGAACTCGAGGCCGTATATTTAAAAGGCATACTCCCCTCTTTCTTGATATAGACATCGCGGGCCACAGAGTCTCCGGGATTCATGCTGACTACCCTAGATTCAGGAGAAAAGTTACCCTGTCCTGATCTTAAAGAAAAATCCAGAGTGCTAACCTGGCAAGAACTGGGGCTATTCTCCTGGTCGCTGAAATAAGAAGACGTGTCCTTAATAGCAGAAAGACTGCTCCAGTTAAGAGCGACCATCAATAAGACAGCCGCTATCTTGAGAACACCGTTCTTTGTTTTCTCTTTATCTAAAAGAGGCAGATCAAGATCTAAACTGTACATCCCCTCATCTCTTTTTCTTTTTTTTAACTTCTTCATAAATCTTTTTTATTTCATCACCGATAATTACAAAGGCAGGGACCAGCACAACAAGAGAAAAACCTATTGGCTTCTGGATAAAATTTACAATATATCCCAAAAAAGGAATGTCAAACACGACCTTGCCCACAATATCTTCCTCTGATATTTCTCCCAGATCAGGTGCGTTATTCGCATCGCCCTTCGTAATATATTGGGGTTCGCCCCCCACAACCCTAATTTCATTAATTCTATGAGTAATCGGATCTCTATCTTCACCTGTCTGAAAAGTGACAACCTCCCCTATTTTGTAGTTGTCTGCTGGCTTTACTATAACAATACTTCCCATCGTTATATCGGGCCTCATTGACCCCGAACTGACAATCATCACTTTATAGTTCCCAGTAACCGGAAGGGTAGAAAAAACCAGCAAAAGGGCTGCCAAACCGATAAAGACGACAATAAGGTAATAAAATATTTTAAATGGTCTCTTTGGTATTTTCATTGCTAATCATTCCGCCAGAAGTATTCTGGCGGAAGCCATCAGCAATCAAACCTATTTGTCTGTGTCTTCGTACCAAATAAGTCCTGTTTCCCAGAGCCACTTGTCCATCTGCAACCATTTAACACTTCCCCCATTCCAGCTTGTTTTGGGAAGAAGCCAAACCTTAACATCTTTTAAGTCCTTGTTAAGATCGACCTCTCCGGAAAAGCTGATATTTCCGTCTGCGTCGCTGTCTGCTTCTCCCAAATAAGTATCAACATCACTACCTCCGTCATATCCTGCAGCCAACACATATGTGGTGCTTGGAAGTTCTACCTTTCCGTCAAACTCGAAAACAAACTTGGGACTCTTAACCTCGTATTCTAAGGTCCCCTTTATGTCGTCATCTCCAAGAACCTTCCATTTCGAGGTGTCTTTATTCTCCAGCCAGGCCGTACCGCGCAACTGGACTGCCTTTACCTCGATGTCGAAAGCGGCATTGTCTCCTTGTGCCCAGTTTGTCGGCTTATCCGGATCCTGCATATGATAACTCTGAGTTACCTCCATATATCCTCCGGCTGGAATCATACCTAAGAACATCTCGCTATTCTTAATTTCTTTAACGGTAACATCCCCCTCTTCGTAAAGCATCTGACTCCAGATTTCACCATCGTTTTTATAGACTTTAACTGATAGATCATAGTCTATAATACTGATGATATTGTTCTTGTCGCTTTTACCTCCCCAGTCACAGTCAGTGCCACTCCATACTCCGCCCTGGCTGGTGCACTCTGACTCTGAAAGGACTCCCGTGTCCTGTTCAAAGTTATAAAGCCTTTTCCAGACATTTACGGGATTTGCGCCCTCACCATCATTGTAGATTACAAAATTAATATAATCTGTATAGCAGGGCTTCATATCCTCCATGACAGCACCCCTACTCCAAGTGAAGTCATCTCCCTTAACGCTGATGTCGATTGTGCCTGCAGAGAATAGGTTGCCTTCGCTTGTTTCGGTGTCTGAGAAATAAGCGACAGTGCCGCCAATGGCTGCTGCGGCCACTATGCCGATGATTCCTAAACTAACTAGTATCTTTTTCATATTATTTTTAGATTATAACTTTTAATTTTGGTTCGCTTTTAGCGAACCTTTGCCGACCTTTGATTATTATGAGCCAACCACAAAAAAGAGGCTCAAGTTTTAACCAGCGCAATGCGAGTTAAAATTTAAGCCTCTTAAATTCAAAAACCGTCTTGTCCAGATTCCTGTTAGCGTTAGATTGTCTCCAAAGAAAATTATCTTTGTTAGATTGTACCTAGACAGATTTTTTTATCTAGTTCCTCCTTCCTAGAAATGATAACTTGCATCTTTTACAATAGAGTCATCTTATACCAACCGCTAAATACTGTCAAGCGATACTAAGAGGGCATTGGATCTGGACGCCAAGTTAAGGAGGAAACTCATTATAACCGGCGTCCAGATCCAATGTTCCCTTAATAAAAAGCGTAGTTCAAAACTACGCTAGCATATATTATCATAACAAATTATATATTTTGTGTCAAGAGATTAAACAAAAACACGGGCCACCAAAGCCCGTGCTTTTAGCCTCTTCTTCGGTCCTTACTTCAGTTCTACTTTGGCTCCTGCTGCTTCGAATTTTTGCTTTAGTTCCTCTGCTTCTTCTTTCTTGGCGCCCTCTTTAATCACCTGGGGCTCGGATCCGGCTGCATCAACCAAATCCTTGGCTTCTTTCAGTCCCTTGCCGAGAGCGTCTCTTACCACTTTAATAACCTCTATCTTTTTGTCTCCGATTCCTTGCAGTTCAACATTGAACTCGCTCTTTTCTTCTTCTCCGCCTGCTTCCCCTCCGCCTGCTGCGGGCGAGATAGCTGCGGCAGGAGCTGCGGCGGAAACACCGAATTTCTTTTCTAAAATTTTAACTAATTCCGCCAAATCTAAAACAGAAAGCTGCTCTATCTTTTCTACAAGATCTTTGAACTTCTCAGGAACCTCTACCTCCTCTTCTGCTTTCTCTTCAACTTTTTCTTCTTTCTTGGGTTCTTCCTTGGAGGGCTCTTCTTTGGGAGCTTCTTCCTCTTCGGGCTTTTCTTTTTGTTCTGCCTCCTCCTGAGGTTGTTCTTCTTTTTTTTGTTCTTCTTTTTCTTCTACCATAATTATTTATCCTCTATGGCGCAAAGCACATAGACTAATGACCTTATATTCCCCTGAAGCACGTTCACAAAACCTGACAGGGGGTTGGAAATACTTCCCACGACCTTTGCCAAAAGCTCCTCTCTGGAGGGTATCTTGGCTAAATTTATTACTTCTTCTGGGTTAATAAATTTGCTTTCGTAAAGTCCGCCTAATATTTTTAAGTTCTTGTTTTCTTTGCTAAAATTATATGCTGTCTTCGCAGGAGAAATCACATCTTCGTATCCTAAAATTAAGGCTGCCTGCCCTTCTAGGTTTTGAGCATCCAGATCAATCTTTTTTTCGGAAAAAGCCCTATTTATTAGGGTTTTTTTTACTACTGAAAGTTCGCAGTCTTTCTCTTTTAATCTTGCTCTTAGATCAAAGAGGTCTGAAGCGGCCAGCCCCTCAATACCAACAAAAACCGTAGCCTCTTGCTTTTCAAGGCCCTCTTTTAATCTTTTAATAATCTCTTGTTTTTGTTCTCTTGTTATCGCCATAATAAAAATGCTGTCACCGAAGACAGCACAAGGGTTTCACCCCTATCGCCATTGCCTGGGCAGGTTTTACTCCTTAGGGATACCTGCTGTCTTCGGTCAATTATTTATGCTCTTATCTTAATCTCTTAATCTCTTTTTGTCAAGAACTTAATAAACCTCGACGCAAATTAGCCTCTGGTCATCGCCACAGTATTTCCCCCAACCTGTTACAAAGTTGTCTTCTTTGGAAACGCCCGTAGCAAAAGCCCCAACCGCTACAGCCTCTGTGGATTCTCCGCCGGGAGTAAAGCAGGTTGGGAAATCCCCTCCTATTTCTCCTTGGGGGATGGGATAGCCCTCTGCAAATCTTCCTCCATTGGTCCAGTTCTGACAAGTGCTGGTAAAGCTATACTTTTCGGACAACTTTACGTTCATGCTCCCTACAACAGAAGTAATAGAAATACAATTCTTCTTACTTTTGCTGTTTAGTCTTCCTAACCAAGATTCGGAAAGTTTATCGTAAAAATCATCGCTCATTTTTTCCTGGTTCAGAGACAAGGGATCTGAAAGTTTGCTTATAAAAGAATCTAAGTTGTTCCCGAGAAGGCGATGACAGGTTGCCCCCCTTATGAGGGTGGCATCGGGTTTGGCTATTACGTAAGCCCCCTCTTCTTCCTGCATGCTGTTTTTGATTCGAGTGACTGCCACCTCTTCTTCCGCTTCTCCGCCGAGAAGCGCCTTCCAGGTGCCTTGATATCCCATTCTTTCTGCTGCTGCCTGGCATTTTCGGTCCGCACCCTCTAATCCTCCGAGGTCTCCTGTAAACTTCTCCTCGGTTATAAATACCCTTCTAACGTGAGGAAGATCGCTGGGCGAATACGGCCATTCTTCTTCGATAGCAAGGTCGTTACAAGTAGCCAACTCCGGATAAGTGATCACAAAGGCGCTACTTGTATAGTCTAGTTCGTTCCCTTTGCGCCATGGGTATTCAAAAACTGCGATCCAATAATCGTCTCCGTATTCTTGGCCGGGATGAATTTTCCAGTCATACTTTTCAGCACCGGCTGGGACATTCTTTGCTATCCACTTTGGCTCCCCTCCTTTATAGAGGACTATCCCCACCTTGTCTACTCCGCCTGCCTCCCAAGTTATTTGATGTGTCTTTCCGATTTCCAGTTCCATCCCTCCCCGAGGATAAACTATTTCTACTTTCTTGGTAAATTGACTAAAGAAAAGATAGAAAATAAAAGCAAAAGTTATTATAACGGCAAAGATTATAATATATATTAATGCTTTTTCTAAAGTAATCTTTTGAAAAAAAGAGTTTGGCATTTTATATTTCTCCGCCGGCCTCCTCTTCTTTTAGGCTGGAACACGGAGGATTAATTTTTTTTATTATCTCTTGCTTAATTTCTTTTCTGGCTTTTGCGCCGTAATCTTGGTTAGGAGTCCAAATAATTGCTAGATAAAGCCCCTCTTTTATGGTATCACAGTTTGCCGCCCAGCACTGATAATCTTCCCTGGAATAAAGCTCGCTGTACCCGTCGGTCTCGTCAACCCCTAAAATCTTATTCTGCCCCCCCGTTTTGCAAACTACGGCATAAAGAGCCGGATAGTTAATGACAGATCTTTCTTCCCAGGAATGAGGGCCGTCAAAATAATAACCTCCTATTTCTATCGCTTCTTTGGAGGGTGGAAAATTAATAGCGGGAGAGGAGGGCATTTCCCCAGCTGACATCCCCGGCTTAAAAACGTCCCCTCTCTTTAAAAGATAAGTTACTCCGTAAAAAACAGCCACTACCACCAAAAGTATTAAAAAAGAGAAAAAGCCCGTTAACAGCATCTTCCTTCCCTTCTCTCTTTTTACGAGATCGTTCCCAGCCCTTAAAAGGGTGATGCCGGCGATAATAAAGATTACAAAAACTACTAAAAAGAAAAAGGCAAACACTATTAAGGGAAGATTGGCTATGATATCAAACTCGTTGTTCATAGAGAATTAATTATTTTCTGAGCGAAATCTTTTGCCGCCTCGTCCATATCGCTGCTCCTCGGCAATCTTGGACATCTTTATCTATTATACCAATTATCAAAAATACCTCAACGAATATTATTATTGTTAACTTCGTTCAGGGCAATCTCTATAACAGATTCTGAAACTCCGAAAACTTTTGAAAGAGGTATTGCGAGATAAGAGTCTAAGGTTTTGGCGTCTACTTTTTCTAAAGAAATCCTGTTTCCGATTCTCTTCGTCCGCTTCTCTCTTTCAACAATCAGAACATTTCTCGGGACGAGCAGATAACTCGCAAAGTTAGCCTAGGCCTCAAGGTAACCGTAGTGGTCTCGACTAATTCCAGACATCAAATTATAGAAATCATCAACAGTCTCCACGTTTCGAGTGTAATATAGATCTTTGTGCAAAACAAAATGCCCTATCTCGTGGGCAAAAGAAAATCTTAATCTGTTCCGGTAACGCTCTGTCTTTATCAACATAGATCGACTTCCAATTAGAAAAGATTAAAGCGTCTGTATCACACCTTTCCTGGAGTTTAACCACAGGAATAACGTCCATTTTCAGTCTCAGGTCTATAATGTTTTCTATATCAACTGGCACATTGTCGTCCCATAGTTTTTCTCTGAAAGAATCTGCCTTTCGTTTTATCGTCCTGTTGTTTAAAAAAGGAATATTTATTTTTTTCGAAGCCATCAAACTCTAGGATTTCCTTATAGTTTCTATCAACTTATCTATCTCTTTTTTTGTTGGTTTTCTGTTTCTTACCGTTCTGAAAAAAGCAGGAAGGTATTCTGCTGCGTTGCTTCGTGATAGAATATCTTCTGGAATTATCCCTTGGGCCACCTTGGCTTCGTCAATAAACTCCTGTTTCTTTTCTTTAGAAAGACCCAAGACTCTTCCCCATTTTCTCAAAACCTCCTCACTCGAGGGGGGTGAAATTATTCCTCTCTCTATTTTACTCCAATTGCTTGGATCGTAGTCTAGTAATTTACAGATTTTTCTCAAGCTAAATCCTTTCTCAATTCTTTTTTCTTTTAATTTTTCTCCAAATCTTTTAGGCATGGCTTATGGGGGTTACTTTTTTTGTGGTTTCGTTTTACCACAGCCAAACCCCCTGTCAATACCCACTAAGCCTATTTCAAATATCTGGCTTTTGCCCTGTTGTGTTCTTGAAGGGTATTGCTGAAAACGGTTTCTCCTCCAGGGGTAGATAAGTAATACCAGTAACTGCTTTCTTCGGGGTTTAAAGAGGCTTCAATGCTTTCTAGGCCGGGATTGCAAATAGGACCCAGGGGCAAGCCCCTGTACTTGTAGGTGTTAAAAAGGGAGTCGATTTCTGTTTCTCTCTTAGAGACTTTGGTGGTCTTCTTTCCTGTTACATACACAATGCTAGCGTCTACCTGAAGAGGCATGCCAACCTCTAGTCTTTTCCATAGGATACCAGAAACCAGTTTTTTATCTTCCTCCCCCCTTACCTCTTTTTCTATTAAGGAAGCCATAGTAAGTATCTCAAAAAGAGTTTCTTCGCGGGAACCAACTTCATCTTTAATTTCGGTATATACTTTTTTATCAAAATTATCCAAAACCCTTAAAACAAAATCCTCCACTCCTTCACCAGGCAAAATTTCGTAAGTGTCAGGGAAAAGATATCCTTCCAGGCCCACTTTATCAGATTTTTCAGAAAGAAAAGGAAGGTTAAGGTTTTTGGGCTCGGGGAGGTCTTCCGCTTTAGAATAGTCAATAGCCGGAAATCCCACCAATTCAAACAGTTCCTCTGCCTGGGCTATGCCCTTTCCTTCCAGATGCCACCCCAAATCTCTTAGATTCCATCCTTCAATAATGGTTATTTCTTTTTTAACCACGGCACCCTCTACCATTTTCTCGACAATCTCAGGAATGGTCATTGAGGGACTCAGATTATACTCTCCTGCCTTAAGGTCTTCTTGGGCCTCCTTAGTTAAAACATAAATCCTAAAAAAGGGAGCCCACTTAATAATCCCTTGCTCCTGAAGGGTTTGGGCGATCTCTCTGCCTCCCATTCCTTTTCCGATCGCTATTCTTTTAGTTTCT
>CAYXTC010000018.1:0-4435 GCA_964468405.1 uncultured Candidatus Saccharibacteria bacterium
AATATCTTTTTCATATATCTTTGAAGTTAACATAGAATTATTAAGAAGGCAAGAGTCTTAAGAAACAATTGAAAATTGGGATAATTAATGCTAAAATAAAGGAATTAATCCATTATTGTTAAAAAACATATGAATATTAATTGGTACGGTCAGACCTGTTTTAAAATAGTCTCGCGAAAAGGCAGAGATGAGTCTTTAAATATTTTAATAGATCCTTTGGGCAAGGGAACGGGTCTTCGGGGGCCTAAGGCAGAGTGTGATATAATGATGATCACAAACCCGAAGATCTCTAAAGACGGAGTCAATTGTTTTTTGATTTCAGGACCCGGAGAATACGACGTTGACGGATGCTATGTCCGAGGCATCCCCTCTTATAATGAAACGAAAAACACTATTTATATCATTGAAACAGAAAATCTGACTCTCTGCCACTTGGGAATGCTGAAACAAAAAGAACTGAATCCGGAGCAGGTGGAGGCCATAGGGGATGTTGATATCTTAATGGTGCCGGTAGGAGGAGGAGAGTCTCTTGACGGGAAAGAGGCTCTTAAAATAATGACTCAGGTAGAGCCCAGGATTACTATTCCTATGTATTACAAGATTCCGAAATTAAAAACAAAACTGAATGCTTTAGAGGGCTTTCTTAAGGAAGCCGGAGTTAAAAATATTGAGCCCCTTCCCAAACTTAATATTAAGAAAAAAGACATTCCTGCAGACTCTGCCAAGATTATTAGTTTAAAACCCTAGTTTTGTGAAGTTTTTGAAGAAAATTCAGCAACTGCCACCTCGCAAAAAGAAGATCATTCTGTGGACAGTTGTTATAACTTTAGGAATATTGTTATGCGTTTTCTGGGTTTTTAATATCAGGAAATCTGTGGCTAAACTTCAGACAGAGGGCCTGCAGGAGGATATAGAGAAAGGAGGGGAAACCATAAAAAAAGATCTCGGAGAATTTCCCAAAATTGAGATCTCCGAAGAGGACGAAGAAAAATTCCAAGAATTCTTAAAAGACGTTGAAAAAGAAACCAATGGCGAACAAGAAAAACAACAATAAAGAAATTAAAAAATCTGAAGTGTACTCCAGGGAGATAGTAGATGAGATGAAGACATCTTACATCGACTATGCGATGTCGGTTATTGTCAGCCGGGCTCTCCCTGACATTCGGGACGGAATGAAACCTGTCCACAGGAGAATACTTTATGCTATGTACGGCATGGGGCTTTCTCCCGGAGGAAGTTTTAGGAAGTCTGCTGCAGTGACAGGTGAGGTTTTGGGTAAGTATCATCCCCATGGGGATATGGCAGTTTACGACACTATTGCCCGCATGGCTCAGGATTTCTCTTTAAGATACCCCCTGGTAATAGGTCAAGGAAATTGGGGATCAATCGACGGAGATCCTCCGGCTGCTGCGAGATACACAGAGTGTAAATTAAGCAAAATAGGGGAAGAACTGCTTAGAAACATTGAGAAAGACACGGTGGACTTTATGGATAATTATGACGGCACCAAGCAAGAGCCTACTGTTCTTCCTTCTCCTTTCCCCCAACTTCTATTAAACGGCGCCGTGGGTATTGCAGTAGGAATGGCGACCAATATTCCTACTCACAATCTTACCGAAGTATGCGAAGCAGCAATTCATCTATTAAAAAATCCCAAAGCCACGACCGAAGACCTTTTTGAGTTTATACAAGGACCTGATTTTCCTACAGGGGGGGCCATATACGGTAAAAAGGATATTATTTCCGCTTATTCTCAAGGGAAGGGCAGGATAATAAACAGAGGGAAAGCAGAAATTATAGAGAATAAGAAAAAAAGTGACCAGATTGTAATCACAGAAATTCCTTATCAGGTCCAGAAAGCAAAATTGGTACAGCAGATAGCAAAACTGGTCCAGGATAAGAAAATAGACGGAATAAAAGATGTCAGAGACGAGTCCGACAAAGATGGCCTGAGAATAGCGCTGGACCTTCAAAGAGGAGCCTATCCCAAAAAGATTCTTAACAGGCTTTATAAGTTTACAGATATTCAGAAGAGCTTCTATTTGAACATGATTGCTCTGGTGGACGGTATCCAGCCCAGGCTGCTTTCTCTTGTAGATCTTCTTAGTTACTTTTTAGATCATAGGAAAAAAGTAATTTACAGAAGAACTAGGTTTGATCTGGAAAAATCCAAAGCCAGGGAGCATATTTTGGAAGGGCTCCACAAATGTTTGAATAAGATTGACGAGGTCATCAAGACCATTAAGGCCTCAGAGAACAGAGAGGATGCTCAGAAGAAATTAATGAAAAAGTTTAAACTTTCTGAGATTCAAGCCAATGCTATTTTAGACACCAAGCTTTCTTCTCTGGCAAAACTGGAAAGGAAGAATATAGAAGACGAGCTTAAAAAAATCAGGGCAAGGATTAAAGAATTGACCGCTATTTTAAAGAGTCCCGCAAAAATTAAGAAAGTAGTAGAAAAAGAACTTAAAGAGGATAAAGAAAAATATGGGGACGAAAGGAGAACCAAGGTCTACGTCCAAAAACTAGGAGAAATTGCAGAAGAGGATTTAATACCCCAGGAAGAGACCATTATTACCCTAACCAAAGGGGGGTACATTAAAAGGGTTAGCCCCAGTATTTATAAGATCCAAAAGAGAGGAGGCAAGGGAATTTTAGGCATGAAGACAATGCAGGACGACATTGTAGAACATTTCCTTTTGGCTCAGACCCACGATTCTATGCTTTTCTTTACAGACTCCGGCAAAGTTTTCAGAACCCTTGCTTATGAAATTCCCAAGGGAACAAGGGTTTCCCGGGGTAGGGGCCTCTTAAACTTTTTAGAATTGTCCTCCGGGGAGAGAGTCCTTTCCCTGCAGCCTTTAGGGAAAGAGGACTCAGATTACGGATTTAAGAATTTAGTGATGCTTACTGAAAATGGTATAATAAAAAAGACCCCTTTAGAGGCCTTTAAAAATATTCATCGTTCAGGATTAATAGCCCTTAAATTAAGGAAAAACGATCTTTTGAAAAAAACAGTGAAGACAACAGGAAGGGACGATATTGTTATTGTAACCCGGAAAGGGAAATCGATCAGGATAAAAGAAAAAGACGTGAGAACAATGGGAAGAACGGCAGCCGGCCTGATAGGCATTAGAATGGCAAAAGGAGACAAGGTGGTTTCTATGGATGTAATCGGCAAGGAGGAAAAGAAGCCCCAGCATCTGCTGGTAATAACCGAAAAGGGATACGGCAAAAGAACAGGAATTAAAGAATACCGCATTCAGGGAAGAGGGGGCACTGGCATAAAAACCGCCAATGTCACCTCCAAGACAGGAGACATAGTAGCCGCCCGCATGTTAAGGGAAGAGGAGGACCTTATTATTATCTCAGAAAAAGGTCACGTAATCAGGACAAAAATATCCTCAATCCCTAAATTGAGCAGGGTCACCCAAGGGGTAAGAATAATGAGGTTAGCAGAAGGCGACAAAGTCGTCTCCACCGCCTTTATATGAGTTTCTTAAAACCAGAAGAGATTTTAAAAGAAGTCCCTCTAAAGCCGGATACTGTAGCAGCAGAATTCGGATGCGGGGCGGGCGGTTTTGTTATTCCTCTGGCCAAAAGAATAGAAGAGGGATTCGTTTATGCTATTGATGTTCAGGAAGAGCCCCTTAATGTATTAAAGAGCAAGTTTGTCGCAGAAAAACTTTCTAATATTAAGATAGTAAAGGCAGATTTGGAGAAAAACTCTACCTTGAGAGATGAATCAGTAGATTTAGTGATTATTTCCAATACTCTTTCCCAGGCAGAAGACAAAAAGGCCATGATCTCAGAAGCCAAAAGGGTTTTAAAGCCAGGGGGTACATTAGTTGTGGTTGATTGGGTGGAGTCCGCCCCGCAGGGGCCGGACCAGAAAGTGTCCCAAGAGGAAGTAAAGGAAATGGCAGAAGGTTTTAAATCTTTAAACAGTATTTATGCCGGGCAGTATCATTACGGATTAATTTTTGAAAAAGAGTAGTTTTTATGTATAATATAAAAAGCATGAAAAAACACTTTTTAGTATTTATTCTCCTTTTCATACCTTTAATGGTGAGCGCTGTAACCATTGAAAACCCCATAGAGGCTGATACTTTTACAGAATTGATAGGCAGGATTATTGATTTCCTCTTTGCTTTAGGAATGGTAGTTGCCCCGATTATGCTTATTATTTCAGGGTTTTACTTTATAACCGCCCAGGGCAGGCCCGAGAAGATAGAAACTGCCAAAAAGATAATTCTTTGGACATTAATCGGTCTTGGTATTATAATAGGAGCAAAGGGGATGATTGAGTTTTTCCACAAAGTTGTTGTAGGGGAAGAACTTCAACCGCCCCCCAGACCATAGGATAAAATCAGAAAAGGTCGAAGATTAAACTTAAAAAGTGAATTATGAAAAAGATTTTATTAAACGTTGCCTC
>CAYXTC010000018.1:4535-10227 GCA_964468405.1 uncultured Candidatus Saccharibacteria bacterium
AAAGGTCGAGTTACGCAATAAAAAATTAAATATAATGATGTATATGAGTAAAAAATTTATTGCGGTTGCCATACTCGGAGTATTTTTGTTCTCCGGCGTGGCAGGCGCGCAGACAAATGATTTGCCGGATCCCGGCACGCTTCCTGGCAGCCCGCTCTATTTCGTAAAGAGTTTTTTTGAAGGCGTAGGAACGTTCTTCACTTTCGGCGACAGCGCGAAAGCGGAGCGTTATCTTACGCTTGCAGAAAAGCGTCTTGCCGAAGCGCAAGCTCTGGCAGAGCAAGGCGATGAGCGAGCGCAGGCTACAGTTGCTCGCTATGAAGAACAGTACGCCGAAGCGAAGGATCGAGCCGGACGCACGGGCGAGATTGATCTTGAGGTTAAAGTAACAGACGCAACGACACGGCATCTTTCCGTGCTTGACCAAGTGCTTGAGCGCGTATCAGAGCAGGCTCGCGAGCATGTGCGCGAGGCTAAAGAGCGCACGATGACAGGCCAGATTGAAGCGTTGCGAGGCATTGCTCAGCGGGACCCCGAATCAGCAGCCGGCATTTTCGCGACGGCGGCCGAGGGACGCTTGCAGGCGGCACAGGCTAAAGCGGAACAGGGCGGAGATGACGAAGAAGAAGCCGAAGAAGTAGAAAAAGCACTCAACGAGTATGAAAAATACGCCCAGTTTGGAGAAGAAATTTCGCAGATTGCCCAAGGACTTAGAACAGGGGAGACAGAGGTGCGTACGCTCATTGAGCGCGCTACCGAGCAACACCTCCAAGTGTTGGAGGATGTGAAGGAAGAGGTACCGCCACAAGCACAAGAGGGTATAAGCCGCGCAATGCAGAATGCGGAGCGCGTGAAGCAATTTTTGCCTTCTGATATTCCCGGTCGTGTTGGTCCAGGCGGCCAAGGAGAAGGCGTGCAAGAAGGGATTCCCCAAGAGCTAGAAAGCGAGGAGCAAGATGAGACGAACGGCGGTGCGCCAACAGAAACACCCGGCGCAGGATCTATGCCGGAGGGAGTTGGCGGAGATGACGAAGACGAAGAAGCGGAGCAGGAGCAGCAGCAGGGCGGTCCGCCCGAAAATATTCCCGGAGCAAGGCCGTAACGTTTGTTTTGCAATACGGAGCTAAACGCCACCTCTGTGGCGTTTAGTTTTGTCCGGAGGCGTATAATTCCGCAAACTAAAAACCCCTTTTTGAGGGGCTTTTAATTTATTTTGGCTTTACTGATATTTTTCTTTTCTTCTCTCTTTCTATTTTAGGCATTCTTATTGTTAAAACGCCCTTGTTCATTGAGGCCTCTGCTCTGGAGTTGTCTACTTCTGCGGGGAGGATTATTTCTTTGGAAAATCTTCCCCAGTAACATTCTTTGTAAAAGTAATCTGCTTCTTGGTCGGCTGTGCTCTTTCTGACTCCCCGGATATCTACCCGGTCTTTTTCTATAGCAATATCCATATTTTCGGGGTCTACTCCAGCAATAGCTGACTGGATCACCAAATCCTTATCCGTCTGGTACACATCAACCGTGAGTTCGCCTTCTGATTCAAACCATGATTCTTTTCTTTCAACAGGCTTTTCAGAAGATTCCTTGCTCTTTTCTTCTTTGATCTTTACTTTCTTTGAGGAACCTTTCTCTTTGGACGAATTATCTTTTTTCTTTGCCTTAGGGCTGTTGCTCGCTGTGGTCACTTCGAATTCTTGGGAGGATTCTTCTTGGGGGCCCATGTCTTTTTGTAATTTATCTAAAAATGATTCGTCCATATTATTGTGGTTTACAGATGCTTTTTATTTTCTTTAACCTTTTAAAGCCGAAAGAGACGAGAACTGCAGCCAAAGCCAACACTACTACCGGAATAAATATATATCTGTCATTTTCTGCTATTTTAATTATAGATAAATTGTAGATAGTGTGCAAGGAAACGGCTATAGTGAATCCTGCCAGATAAAACCTGAAGCGTCTGCGGGTGTAGTAAAAAGAAAGGGCCAAGAAAAACCCTATTATTCCAGAAGCCAAAGCATGCAGGAAGGTGGCTCCTATGAATCTCAAGAAAACAAGCTTTACTGTTTCTTTCAAGAGAAAAGACCCTCCGAAAGGAACCAATATTAAAAGGTTTTCCAGGGCTGCAAAACCTAAAGCCGCAATTATCATATAGATCATAGCGTCTACTGGCTCGTCGAAAGCCGGATTTTTGATTGTTTTTTCCCGGACTACCAGATATTTGGAAAGTTCTTCCACTAAACTTATAGCAAAGAAGTTATAGATAAAGAGAAAAAGAAAAGAAGTTTTCTCGATCCATTGGGAAAAAGGGTCAACAAGAAAAGAAAAAATTCCTATCTCTATTAAAGCGGCCGGGACGGTAATTATCATTCCCCAAAGGAATATCTTTATAACCATCTGGTTCGACTCGGGATGAGAGTCTTTTCTTAAATAAAACAGAAGCCAGACAATACTGGGGAGGAGGCCGAAAAAAATGTAAAGAGGATAACTCATAGTTATTCGTTAGGCCACTTTTCGATCATTAAACAATCCTTTTTGTTTTTAATCGGTAATTTTTGGTAAATTTCTTCTGTGACAAAAGGAATAAAAGGATGGAGAATCTTCAGGGATGTGGCCAAAGCATACAAAAGCACCTTTTCTGTTTCTTCGCCTTTCTGATTTTTTGTTTCTTCTATATATCTGTCGCAGAAACTGTGCCAGAAAAAGTCATACAGCAGATGGGCTGCTTTTCCGAATTGGAACTTCTCCAGATGATTGTCTACAGAATTAACTGTCTTGTTTAATGATTTTAATATTTTTTTGTCTGCGGGAGTTAACTTGTCTTTTTTGATCTTTGAAATATCAACTTCTTTTTCTATGTTCATTAGAATAAAGCGGGTAGCGTTCCATATCTTGTTGCAGAACTTTTTGCCCATTACAATATTGTCTACCACAAACTTCATGTCCTGATTTCCCATAATCTGGTAGGCAATGCCGAATCTAGTGGCGTCTGCTCCGTACTCGTCAATTAATTTCAAGGGATCTATGCCCGTGCCCAGAGACTTTGACATTCTTTTTCCGTCTCTCGTTAAGACAGTAGCGTGGACATAAACGTCTTCAAGGGGGATTTTGTTTGTGAATTCCAGGCCGGAAAATATCATTCTTGCTACCCATAAGTTTATGATATCTCTTGCTGTGGTAAGAAAATTAGTGGGATAAAATTGCTTTAAATCCTTGCTCTTTTTAGGCCATCCCAGAGTGGCAAAAGGCCAGAGAGCAGAGCTAAACCAGGTGTCTAAAACGTCCTTTTCTCCCTCTATGGGCACTTTGTGCCCCCACCATAATTGGCGGGAGATACACCAGTCCTTTATATTCTTCAGCCAGTCAAGATAGGGCTTTTTGAAGTTTGAAGGATGAAACTTTATCTTTCCCTGCTTTACAGGTTTTTCTGCTAGTTTGGCTAGTTCATCCATTTTCAAAAACCATTGGAGAGAAGGAATTAATTCTACCAAAGTGTCGCATCTGTAGCATCTGGGGACCTGATGAAGAAAATCCTCTGTTTTTTTAATAAGGCCCTTATTTTTTAGATCTTCTACTACTTTTTCTCTTGCCTCCAATACCTTCAATCCCTGATATTTTTTAGGGGCGTTGTCTGTTATTTTCCCTTCCTCTGAAATGACTGCTGTCATTTCCAGGTTGTGGTTTTCTTTTATGCTGAAGTCAGTAGGGTCATGGGCCGGAGTTACCTTTAGAGCACCTGTGCCAAAATCTTTGTCCACTAGCCTGTCTGCCACAACAGGTATTTCTTTTTCTACTAAAGGAAGAATGGCTTTTTTCCCTACCAAGTCTTTGTACCTTTTGTCTTTTGGGTTTACAGCTACCGCTGTATCTCCCAGCATTGTTTCCGGCCTGGTTGTGGCTACTGTAATATGCCCTCCTTCTTTTAAGGGATATTTTATATACCAAAGATTTCCTTTTTCCTCTTTGTATTCTAATTCTAGATCAGAAAGGCTGGTGGCGCATCTTGGGCACCAATTAATCACTCTTTTCCCTTTGTAGATTAATCCCTTTTTGTGGTAGTGGAGAAAGGCTTTTTCTACGGCCTCCTTATACTCCTTGTCCATGGTAAAGCGAGTTCTGGACCAGTCGCATGAGGCGCCTATTTTTTTTAACTGGTTTAAGATAATATTGCCGTATTTTTCTTTCCACTTCCATATTTCTTTAATAAACTTTTCCCTTCCCAAATCAAATCTGGTTAGACCCTGCTTTTTTAGTTTTTTTTCTACTACATTCTGGGTGGCAATGCCCGCATGATCTGTGCCTGGCAGCCAAAGGGCTTTATACCCCTCCATCCTTTTTTTTCTTACTATAATGTCTTGAATGGTGGAATTCAAAGCATGCCCCATATGAAGTTCCCCTGTGATATTGGGAGGGGGAATAACAATAGTGAAGGGCTTTTTACCCTTAAGGTTATCTGGATTAAAAAAGCCAGATTTTTCCCAAAATCTGTAAGTTTTTTCCTCTACTTCTTTGGGATTGTAGGATTTAGGAAGACTCATAAGCGATTTTCCTATTTTATCATACTTTTTTCTATATTACTAAATTGGCCTCAGCCTTTAGGTTTTTTGTCTTTTTTTTCGGATAAAAGGAAGCAGCAATGGCTATCATGGCTGCGTTGTCTGTGCACATTTCTTTGGGCGGGATTAACAGGCTGAGGTTGAAATCTATTTTCTCTTTCATTTTCCTTCTTAGTTCTTTGTTGGCTGTTACCCCTCCTCCTAAAATTATGGTTTTGGCCTTGTGATCTTTGGCTGCCTTAATGGTTTTTTTAACTAAGACGTCAGTTATAGCGTCTTGGATTTCAAAAGCCATGCCTTGAATATATTCTTTGGATTTTCTTTTTTTTGAAGGTTGTTTTTTGTAATTATAGAGCACAGCAGTTTTTAATCCTGAAAAACTAAAATCATATCCTTTCTGACTAATCATGGGACGGGGGAGTTTTGGAACCTTGGCTGATTTTTTTGCCATTTTTGCAATTTCAGGTCCGCCAGGGTATTCCAGGCCCAGTATTCTGGCTGTTTTGTCAAAGCATTCTCCTGCTGCGTCGTCCCTGGTTTCTCCTAAAAGAGCGTATTCTTTTGGATTTTTTACAAGCATTATTTGGGTATGTCCCCCTGAGGCTATTAGAGAAACAGCAGGAAACTCTATTTTGTTTTTGAAATTAGCCATTATATGAGCTTCAATATGATTGACAGGAATTACAGGGATATTCCAGTGCTCGCTTAATTCTTTGGCGAAGTTTATCCCTGTCCAGAGACAGGGCTCCAATCCCGGTCCCTTGGTTACTGCTATGAAATCTATCTTGGGCTTGGAGTATTTCTGAAGAAAAGATCCAAGTTTTTTGGCAAGTTCTTTTTCCCGCATTTTAAGAGAAACCGTCTTTTGTTTCGATCCTTTTAAAAGACCGGCTTCTTTTAAAGCTTTTTTTAAAACAGGCACCAGGTTTTTTTCGTGGGCTCTTTTAGCCAAAGTAGGATAAACCCCGCCCCACTTTTTGTGGATTTTTATCTGAGAAGAAACAATATTAGAGAGAATATTAATCTCTTTATTCTTTTTGACCACTGAAACGGCAGTGTCGTCGCAGGATGTGTCAATTCCTAGGATTTTCATATTTTAATACTATCTGAAGTTGGTTAAAATTGAAAGAGGGTTGATTTTT
>CAYXTC010000019.1:0-1878 GCA_964468405.1 uncultured Candidatus Saccharibacteria bacterium
TGAAGAAGAAACAGAATAGGAATTTTAGCAGTTAAATTTTATTTTATGTCTCTTATTCAAGAGTTAATTAAAAGAGGTGTCTTGGAAGAACAAAAGGGAGCGGCCTTAGAGTATGAGGCCAAAAACAGCGGGGTTACAGAAGAAGAGATCCTCTTAGACAAGGAAATAGTTTCTGAAGACTTCCTTTTTGAATTAAAGAGCAATCTTTTAAATGTTCCTTTAAAAACAGTTTCCCCGGACAATGTCTCTTTAAAAATACTGGAAACTATTCCAGAGGAATCAGCAAAATATTATAAGATGATTCCCCTGGACAAGAAAGAGGATCATTTGGAAGTGGGTATGGTTTATCCGGAAAATGTTAAGGCCAAAGAAGCCCTTGAATTCTTAACAAGACAGGCCAATTTTACTTATGATATCTTCTTGATTACCCCCTCCAACTTTGACGCTCTTTTGAAAAAATACCGCAACCTACGAAGGGAAGTAAGCCGGGCCCTGGAGGAACTGGAAACCGAGATGAAAGAAGAAAAGCAGAAAAGCAGAATGAGAAGGACAGAAGTAGAGAGAGTAGTGGAGGAGGCCCCTATTTCCAAGGTTGTGGCAGTAATATTGAGGCATGCAGTAGATGGCAAGGCCTCGGATATTCATGTAGAGCCTGGCAGGGATAAAGTGAGAGTGAGGTTTCGTTTAGACGGAATTCTTCACTCCAGTATTTTCCTGCCCAAGAGAGTAATGTCTGCTATAGTGGCTCGGGTTAAAATTCTGGCCGACCTGAAAATTGACGAAACCAGAGTCCCTCAAGACGGAAGATTCAGCACCGCTGTCGGCGACAGGCAAATAGACTTTCGTGTCTCTACTCTTCCTGTCACTTTGGGGGAGAAGGTGGCCATCAGAATCTTAGATCCCGGCCAAAGAAAGATAGAGCTAAAAGAGCTGGGTCTTAGCGGAAGAAATTTAAAGGTAGTAAAAGAAGCTATTAAAAAGCCCTACGGTATGATATTGGCTACGGGCCCGACGGGTTCTGGGAAAACAACAACCCTCTATGCCATATTGAATCTTTTGAACAGGGATGAGGTTAATGTGTCCACTTTGGAAGACCCGGTAGAGTATTATATGGAGGGGGTTAACCAATCCCAGGTAAGGCCTGAGATTGATTATACTTTTGCTACCGGCTTAAGGAGCATGGTAAGGCAGGACCCTGACATTTTGATGGTAGGTGAGATTAGAGATGAAGAAACAGCCTCCCTTGCTATCCATGCCGCCCTGACAGGACACATCCTTTTGTCTACTTTACATACTTCAAACACTTTGGGGGTAATACCTCGTTTGGTAGATATGGGCGTCAGATCTTTTCTTCTCCCCCCTACCTTGAGCATAGCCTTGGCCCAGAGACTGGTAAGAAAACTATGCCCCGATTGTAAGAAAAAGGTGAAGGCGACAGAGAAAAAGAAAAAAGTTATAATGGAAGAAGCAGAAAAAATGCCAGAGTCCGCCCGCAAAGAATTAGATCTTTCGGGAGATATTTATGTTTACGAAGCCGTTGGTTGTAAAAAATGCAACAAAACGGGATATACGGACAGAATTGGCATCTTTGAGATTATGGAGATGACAGACCAGCTGGCTAAGGTTATAAACGAGGGGGCTACTGAAGCTAAAATTAAAGAGGAATCAAACAGGCAGGGGATGATTACCATGATGCAAGATGGCGTAATCAAAGCCCTTAAGGGAGAAACCTCTTTTGAGGAAATAATAAGGGTAGCAGAGCAGCAATAATATGAGAATTTTATTAGTAGAAGACGACCCATTTTTAATTGACATTTATTCTACAAAATTTAAAGAGCAGGGTTTTGCTGTAGAGGTCGCTAAAAACGGAGGAGAGTT
>CAYXTC010000019.1:1978-10132 GCA_964468405.1 uncultured Candidatus Saccharibacteria bacterium
AAACTTAACAATCTTCTTGATATAGCCCTTTCTGAAAAAGCCTCAGATCTCCATATTTCGGCAGGACACCCTCCTATTTTAAGGATAGCAGGAGGGCTTGTCCCTCTGGCGAAGATGGACAAGTTAACCAGAGAAGATACTAAAGAGCTGGCTTTTACTTTGATGTCCGAGGAGCAGAAAGAAAGGTTTTTAACAAGGAAACAGATCGACTTTTCCTATAACTTTCAGGACAAGATTAGGTTTAGGGTAAACATCTTCTTCCAGAGGGGAGATGTTTCATGCGCCCTAAGACTGATCCCTTCTGATATTGCCAATATTGAAGAATTAAACCTGCCTCCCATTCTGCATGAATTTACCAGAAAGCCTCAGGGATTCTTTTTGGTGACAGGCCCTTCCAGCCAGGGAAAGTCTACTACCTTGGCTGCCATGATAGACGAGATAAATCATACTAGAGACGATCACATTATTACCATTGAAGATCCCATTGAATATGTTTTTGAGGATGACAGATGTATTATCGACCAGAGAGAAATGTATCAGGACGCTTTAAGTTTCGCAGGAGCTCTGAAAGCCACTTTTCGCCAAGACCCCGATGTCATAATGGTGGGGGAGATGAGAGATCCGGAGACAATTTCTACAGCCATTACAGCAGCAGAGACCGGCCATTTGGTTTTTGCCACCCTGCATACCAATTCTGCAGGACAGACCATTCACCGTATCATTGATTCCTTTTCTGCTGCCCAGCAGAATCAGGTGAGGTCGCAACTTTCAGGGTCTCTGCTGGGAGTGCTCTCCCAAAGGCTGGTTCCCAGAATAAAAGGAGGCCTTATCCCGGCCTGTGAATTAATGATTACCACTCCTGCTATTTCCAATTTGATTAGGGAGAATAAGGTTCACGAACTTCCCATGGTTATTGACACTTCTTCGGAATTGGGGATGATTTCTTTAGACAGGTATCTGGCAAATTTGGTCAGGGCCAAAGAAGTGGATGTGAATGTGGCCCAGAATTACTCTTTGAATCCTGAAGAATTAAGGAATCTGGTAAGAAGGAAATAAAGATGAAGTTTAATTATCAAGCCAGAACCAAAGAAGGGAAGATAAAGTCTGGCATCGTGGATGCTTCTACCAAAGAAGCTGCCTTTGAGATCTTAAAGGAAAAGGGCTTGTATGTAACTGCTATAGAGAAATATTCTCCTCCGATTTACGCTAAAAGACTGAAGATTTTCGAAAGAGTCAGCAGAAAAGACGTAGTCCACTTTTCCCGGCAGTTGGCCATTATGTTCCAGTCAAAAGTTCCCCTAGTGGAGTCTTTCCGGACCCTAGCCAAACAGACAGATAATGAAACATTTAAGGAAAAGATTTTAGACATTGCCCAAGAAATTGAGGGAGGAGTACAGCTTTCCAAGGCGCTGGGGAAGTATCCTAAGGTTTTTTCCAAGTTCTATGTCAGCATGGTCAAGTCCGGGGAAGCCTCGGGAAAACTGACAGAAGTTTTTAATTATCTGGCAGATTACTTGGAAAGAGAGCATCACTTCCACGGGAAGCTGGTCGGGGCCTTGGTATACCCTGCCTTTATTCTTTTCGTGTTTGTAGTAGTAGTGGCCATTATAATAACCTTTGTGATTCCCCAGTTGGCTTCTGTTTTAAAGCAAACAGAGCAGGAACTCCCTTGGATAACAAGGGTGGTGATCTCTGCTTCTGACTTTCTAAGGGCAAGAGGATGGATTGTTATCTTGGTATTAATAGGCCTGGGTCTTCTTATTTACAGATTGGTTAAGACAGAGGCCGGCAAAAGATTCTTTGATAAGTATTTAATAAAACTGCCTCTTATGGGCTCTTTCCTGAAAAAGCTTTATCTTGCAAGACTTGCTCTTAATTTATCCACCTTGATTTCGGGGGGCCTGCCCATTGTCCAGGCCTTAGATATTACAGGCAGCGTTGTAGGCAATAGCGTTTTTGAAAAAGTAATTTCTCACACTAGAGACGAGGTAAGAAAAGGAGAAACCATGAGTTCTGTGTTAAGGCGCTACCCTGAGGTTATCTCTCCCTTGTTCTTGCAGATGATAGTTGTTGGAGAAAAGACAGGGGGGATGGAGAATACCTTGAAGAATGTGGTGGAGTTTTATCAGAAGGATGTAGATAGGGGACTGGATGAATTTATCAAACTCTTAGAGCCCATATTGATTATCGTTTTAGGTTTGGTTGTGGGAGGGCTGATGGCTGCCGTGTTAATGCCGATTTACTCAATAGGATCTTTCTAGTTTTCCACAGACCCCGCTTTTCAAAACCCCTTAATGCGTTATAATTTAATAAAAGGTTGTTAAAAATTAAAAAGGTCGACCTTTAAAGAGAAAATAACACTAAATATTAAAATGAGAAAGCAAAAAGGTTTTACCTTGATCGAACTGTTGGTAGTTATCGCTATTATTGGTATCTTAGCCGCTATTGTTTTGGTTTCTCTTTCTGGAGCCAGAGATAGAGCCAAAGACGCCAGGATCCAATCTGGTCTTTCTCAGGTGAGAACAATGGCAGAAATGGTTTATAACGCCGATGACCTTGATTATTCAGCATTGTGCGATGCCGGTAACGGTCTTAATGACGCTCATGGCACCTACGGCGACGAATTAGATGCTCTTGCATCCGATATAACTTCTCAAAGCGCAGCTCCTACTTGTTATGCTAATGCCAACGATGAATTCTGTGTAAGCGCTCCGTTGGCTTCAGATTCAACTGTGTATGTGTGCGTAGATGAAACTGGTCAAGTTGTAGATGACGCTAGCGGCCCTTGCACTGCCGCGGGAGGCACGGGTGGCACCTGTAGTGGTCTCTAATAATTTATTTCGGGCGAAAAAGTTTTAGAGATAACCAAAACCCGCTTAAAGGCGGGTTTTGGTAGAGTTACTTTTTTATGAAACCCCTAGTTAAAGTTAAAAAAAATCTAAAAAAGAGAGAGGGGTTGACCTTAATAGAATTATTAATAGTTATTGCTATTATCGGTCTTCTTGCTTCTGCAGCCCTGGTATGGATGCAACGCTACCGTGAGCAAGGAGAAGATGCGGCGATTATGGCGGAAATGACTCAAGTGAGAAGTGCGGTTGAAGTTTTTTTTATTGAGAACAACAAAAGCTATGAAGGGGTTTGTGATGATGATGGAACACTTTCTGATACGGATAAATTTGAAGATTTAGAAAGTTCTATTGTAAACAAGGGAGACTCGCTATATTGTCAGGATAGCCAGAATAGATGGGCTGTTATCGCCAGCCTTAATTTTGGAGATTGCTGGTGCGTAGATTCCGAGGGAATTTCTAAGGAGATCACTTTGAGCGGTTCCGAAACTTGTGAGTCCATATTAACCGGGGACATCTGTCCCTAGTCATCTTTTTTCTTATTTCTGTCTGAGGTCTGTTTTAAGGGCGTAGTTGCTGTTAATATAATCTGATACCATGGGACTTCTCTTCTATTTTAGTACGTTTATTCTCGGCCTTATTGTGGGCAGTTTCTTAAACTGCCTGATTTATAGAATAGAGCAGGGGAAAAGTTTTCTTAAAGGAAGGTCTTTCTGTCCTCACTGCGGCCATGTCCTACAATGGCAGGATTTAGTCCCCTTGTTTAGTTTTATCTTTTTAAGGGGGAAGTGCCGCTATTGTAAAGGAGATATTTCCTTCCAGTATCCTTTAGTAGAGCTTTTCACGGGAGCTCTTTTTGCTTTAATATTCCATTTCCAGTTTTCTTCTGTAGCCCAGGAAGGCTTGGTGTTCAGTTTAGAGAATATAGTTTCCGCCTTATTTCTTTTTTATATCTTCTCTTCTTTGGTTGTAATATTCGTGTATGACTTAAAGCACTTTATTATTCCAGATAAAATAATATATCCTGCCATATTGGCAACCTTGGCCTATAATGTTTATCTCTTTTTTATTAATCATTATCTTCCCCATTTATTCTTAAACAATATCTATTCTGCATTTGCCGCTTCTGCTTTCTTTTTATTGATTGTTTTAGTTTCCCGGGGAAAGGGGATGGGGCTTGGAGATGCTAAATTAGGATTTCTAATGGGTTTTTTGCTAGGCCCTGTTAATGTTGTGGTAGCCCTGTTTTCCTCTTTTATTCTTGGTGCTATAATAGGAGTAGGCCTTATCGCCCTCAAGAAGAAAAAAATGAAGAGTGAAGTGCCCTTTGGTCCCTTTTTAGTAACAGGCACTGTGATAGCCATGTTTTGGGGGCAGGCGTTGGCCAACTGGTATTCTAATATTTTTATTCAATGAACGTTAAATCCAGAGGTTTCACCTTAATTGAACTGTTTGTGACTGTTGCTATTGCCTTGATCTTGGGCAGTGTGGCTTTGATTGGCTACCATTCAGCCCAAAAGAAACTTGCCCTGGACAGGAGCGCTTTTAAACTGGCCCAAGACATCAGGAGAGCTCAGGAGATGGCAATGGCTCAAGAGCCTTATGAGGGGGATATTCCAGAGGGGGGATATGGCGTGTTTTTGTTGCCTCAGGCTTCTTCTTATATTTTTTTCAGGGACTTATCACAGGGAAATTCAGCAGGCCCTAATCATATATGGACTCCGGGGGACACCGAAGAGCTAATAGAGGAGATTCCTCTTGAAAGCGGGGTCGAGATAGAAAACTTGTCCGCTGATTGCGTTAATATAGTTTTCGCACCCCCCTTCCCTTATATCTATTTTAAAGATATCTATGAATCAGATCTGGGAGATGAGATTAGCGTGACTCTTTCTTTAGAGTCTGACCCCTCAGTTACTAAAACAATTAAGATTAATAAAGCAGGCCTAATTTATGTTGCAAATTAAGGAAAAAGGGTTTACTTTTCTGGAAGTGATAATAGCCGTTTTTATTTTAGTAGTTGGCATAGTGGCAGCATACTTGGTTTCGCAAACCCCTATTTTTTACACCCAGAATTCCATTAATCGTTTGACAGCAGCCTTTTTGGCCCAAGAGGGCATAGAGATCGTTAGGAATATTAGAGATAATAATTGGCTGGACAATGATGATTGGAATGATGAGCTAGACGAAAGACTAGGGAATAATTTTTACGAAGCAGATTACAGTGATGACGACCTTGTGGAGAAAACCGGGGGACCTAATCTCCTTCAGATTGATGACAATGTTTTTTACAATTATGGTGATGGAAATGACTCCAAGTTCACCAGGAAGATTAATATAAAAGATCAGTCAAATTATCTTAAGATTACTTCTAAAGTCGAGTGGACCCACAAAGGCAAGGATTATGAAATAGTTGTTGAAGACCACCTGTATAACTGGTGGAAACAATAATATATGAAAAAGGCAATTACCCTGACACCCGGCTTAAGAAACCTCTCGGTTTATTACGTCGCTCCCGCTCCTATTTTCCTACACAGGGTAATCGCCATAATTTAAGAAATTATGAAAGAAAAAGGATTTACTTTAATAGAATCATTGGTAGCCGTGGTTGTTTTTCTGATAGCCCTTACCGCCTTAATGGGGGTTTTCGCCTCTGCTCTCCGCAACCAGAGATATATTCTAGCCAGCCAGCAATTATTAGATCAGAGCAGTTACGCTTTAGAGTATATGAGCAAATCTCTGAGAATGGCCAAAGAAGATGAAGGAGGGAATTGTATAGGGAGTGGAGATACCTATGAAGGATTTAACGGCGAATCTTTGGAGTTTAAAAATCAAAGAAAGGAGTGTCAGACGTTTTCCTTGACGTCAGGGGAACTTTTAGACAGAAGGTATAGTTTAGAAGAAGGAGATGTTTATGATGATGGGATCTTGCCTTTGCTTTCTGATAGTTTCGAAGTTTCAAGATTTGGTGTTAGTATAAGCGATTCGGGGCAGCCTCGGGTTACTGTGTTGCTGGACATAGTAGGCAAGGAAATGAAAGACAAGCCCAGGATAAGGCTTCAGACAACAGTCTCTCAGAGAGACCTGATTCTTGGTGATTAAAAGGTCGCAGAAAAATTAAAAACAAAAAAACATGACTTGGATAATTTATACCATATTAGGCATCCTAGCCCTCGTAATCTTTTGGGCCGTATTCGCCTACAACTCCTTTGTAAAATTAAGAAACAGAGCCAAGGAGGCCTGGTCAGACATTGATGTTCAACTGAAGAGAAGATATAACCTAATTCCCAATTTAGTGGATACAGTAAAAGGATACGCTTCGCACGAAAAAGAACTTTTTGAAAAGGTTACAAAGGCCAGGGCCCAGGCTATTAACGCCCAGAACGTGGAAGAGCAGTCTAAGGCAGAGAACAGTCTTACCTCTGCTTTAAAAAGTTTATTTGCTGTTTCAGAGAATTATCCTGACCTTAAGGCTTCCCAGAACTTTTTAGAACTGCAGCGGGAGTTAAGAGACACAGAAGACAAGATCCAGGCAGCAAGAAGGTTTTACAACGCCAATGTCCGGGATCTGAACATTAAAACAGAAAGTTTTCCCGCCAAGATTATTGCTTCTTTGTTCGGATTCGGCAAAATGGATCTTTTTGAAATTAAAGAAGAGTCTGCCAGGGAGCCGGTTGAAGTTAACTTTTAAAAACTAAAAGGGTAAGCAATGACTCTTTATACCCACAAGGAATCTAATATCAGGAGAACCTGGTTTTATTTGTTTCTCTTTCTTGTTTTTATCATTGGTCTTGGCTGGTTGATTTCTTATCTGATGGACAGCTATTTTATCTTGGTGATAGCAGTAGTTTACAGCGTGACAGTTAGTTTTATCGGCTACTGGAAGTCTGATAAGATTGTCCTGAAAATGAGTCATGCCAAGCCCGTAAAAAAGGAGGACAATCCTGAATTATACAGGCTGGTAGAGAATCTTTGTATTACAGCCGGCCTTCCTCTGCCCGGGATTTATGTAATTGATTCTCTCCAGCCCAATGCCTTTGCTGCAGGAAGAGACCCAGGGCATGCGGTGATAGCGGTCACTACGGGGCTCTTGAGCAAACTGGAGAGATCAGAGTTAGAGGGAGTGATTGCCCATGAACTTTCCCATGTGGGCAATAGAGACGCCCTTCTTCAGACAATGGTGGTGGTTTTGGTGGGAGTTGTTGTTATGATGACAGATCTTTTTCTGAGAATAAGTTTTTACAGCAGGGGAGGAAGCAAAAAAGGCAATAAAGCCCAGTCCTTTATGCTCCTTATTGCTCTTGCCTTGGCTGTCTTGGCTCCCATTTTCGCCAGTTTGATAAAATTAGCAATATCTCGGAAAAGAGAGTATTTGGCAGACAGCGCCGGGGCTCTATTGACGCGATATCCTGAAGGACTAGCCCGGGCTCTGGAAAAAATATCTTCTGACAGCCATGATTTGAAAGTAGCTAATAATTCCACATCACACCTCTATACCGCCTCGCCCATTAAGGGGAAGAGAGGGAAGAGTTTCTTCTCGAAATTGTTTAGCACTCACCCTCCTGTTGAGGAAAGAGTCAAAAGATTAAGAGGATTAAAAGTTTAAAATGTCAGAGCTCATAACAGATATAAAAGTGAATAAGAGTTGTCCTAAGTGCAAGACCCCGCTCTCTGAGACCGTTCTTCACGGGGTAGCAGTTGACTATTGTCCCAAGTGTCTGGGCATTTGGTTTGAAAAAGAGGAATTAAGATGGGCCAAAGACAGGAAAGACAAGGATTTAAAATGGCTTGACATTGACCTTTGGGATAAAAAGGAAGATTTCAAGGTTGTCCGGGGCATAAGGTTGTGCCCCTCTTGCAGAATGCCTCTTTATGAAGTATATTACGGAGAGTCAGGAGTGGTGATTGATGTCTGCAATCTCTGTCACGGCATCTGGTTGGATAGGGCAGAATTCAAGAAGATTATGTCTTGGCTTCAATCTCAGGAGCAATACGAGGTTATCAACAATTACGCAAAGAACGTATTCAAAGAGACAAAAGAGGTATTTTCCGGTCCCGAAACCCTAAGGTCTGAAGTATTGGATTTGATTGTTCTCTTAAAGGTTATGAACTACAAGTTGTTCCTTCATTATCCTTTTTTGCTGAATATAATATCTCGTATTCCTCAATAAAAGGAGGGGTGTGCCGAATTGGCAAGGCGCCAGTTTGGAGTACTGGTGGGCATTATTGCCCTTGCAGGTTCGAGTCCTGTCCCCTCCGCAATAATTATGATCTCTCAGAGCCTTATTGCTTTTACAAAAAATTGGGTGCT
>CAYXTC010000020.1:0-8852 GCA_964468405.1 uncultured Candidatus Saccharibacteria bacterium
GCGCTCCCAATGGGATTCGAACCCATATTACCAGCTTGAGAAGCTGACGTCCTGGCCGTTAGACGATGGGAGCTCATCTGAAATTTACCATAATTTCTTAATTATGGCAATTATCCTGTGTTGGAAAATAGGAGCGGAGCGAGGTAAGAAACCGAGAGGTTTCTTAAGCCGGGCATCAGGGTAATTGCCTTTTTCATAAACTATTAAAAAGGACAAGAAAAGCGGAGAGCAAAAACTCCCCGCTTTTTATTCAAAGGCGTTCATCTTTCCTCTTCAATATGAGGAAAAAATCCTTCAGTCGCCTCAGCCCAGCAGGGTCCCTGCTCCTGCTGTTCTTGCTCGGCTTTTCTTGCTTCTTCTTTCTCTTTCTCATCCATGGCTTTTCTCCTTATGCCAGAGACCAACAAGTTTTTAAAGAACAAAAAAGCCGATCCATGAAGGGATCGGCTAAATCTTTGAAAAAAACAACAAAAATTTAGCCAATCCCGGGATCGACTACTTTTTTAATTACGATGAATGTGGTTGTTAGTTCCTCCATACTCTGTAATTTATGACGCGACAGGAGGCCTTTTGTTACAGTTTAATGAACTTAATTTCCTCTAATACTTTTTCCATAGGAACCTCCTTAGAGGCGTCTACTAAAACGACATCTCCCTCTTTCATCTTCTCCTGTATTTCTTTTTTAGCCTGATCTGGATCGTAATAATGATAGACTTTTTCCATCCCATTCTCTTTGGCTCCTTTGGCCAAAAACTTGGCCCTAGCCCCAATAGTGAACAGTAAATCACAGCTCTTTGCCGCCTCTCTGCCTATTTCCTCATGAACAAAGGCAGGGTCTCTTTCTGAATTCAGCACATCTCCCAAAACAGCCACTTTTCTCTTCTCTTTGCCTATCCTGGAAAGGAGTGAAAGAGCCTCTCTCATTGAAGAGAGATGGGCGTCTTTGGTGTTATCTATTATCCAGGATTTTTTTATGCCCTTTATCATTCTCATCTTCCCAGGAAGCGACTTGTAATTTCTCAAAGACTGAGAGACGTTTACTAGATTCATCCCCTCCGAAAGAGCCACCGCAGCCGCAACTGCGGCTGCATAGATTTGTTCTTTGCCAAAAACCCCTTCCAGCCAAAAAGGAATGGTATAGTTTTGATAATTAATCTTAAAATTCGTCCCTTCCAAGTCCACATTTATATCGCTGACTCTGAAGTCGGCTCTTTTTTGAAAGCCAAAGGTCACAACCTGGGCTTTGGCATAATCTTTAATTTCCCTGACAGCCTCGTCATCAAAATTTAAAAATACCCTGCCTTTTTCTTTGACAGAAGAGGCTATTTCCTTAGAGCCTTCAACCTTATCGCCGGTAAAGGATTCTTTTTCTGGGGGGATATTGCCCGTATGAGTCAGAACCAATATCGGCCTTTTGGAATTTTTTAATAAAAAGCTTACAACAGACCTTTCTTCTTTCTTTATCTTGGTCTCGGCAAAAACAATAACTTCTTTGCGGCTTTTAGTCCAGGGCATCCTTATCTCTGAGACCTTTCGCGCCCTCTCCCCCAAAAGGCATAAAATAGCCTCTGAGGCCAGATCACATCCTTTCCCCACCACAAAAACCACTGAAGGTCTTTTAAGCAAAAAAGTGATTTTGTTGATTATGCCCATATTTTATTCCTCTGGCTGATAGTCAGTAGGGATCTCTAAATAATTAATAATGTATTTGGATAGCTCGTGAAATATAGGTACGGCCGAATACTCTGCTGTCTTGCTCTGAGGATTATCTAGTTTAATTAAAGCCACAAATCTTGGGTTAAAGGCAGGAGCGAACCCTACAAAACTCTGCCAGGTTTTATCAGAATAGCCTTTCTTGCTTATGCCCAAACTGGACCAAGGAATTTGGGCTGTGCCTGTTTTCCCTGCAACATAGTAGCCGGGCAACTTGGCTCCCTTGGCGAAACCGTTCTCTACTACGCTTACCAACATAGCGGTTACCTGAGAGGCTGCTTTGGAGGAAATAACTCGCTCTGGCTTCTTGATCTCTACTTTTGTCCGCTTTCCCTCTTCTACAAAAGAAGATGCCAAATGAGGCCACACCAGTTCTCCTCCATTAGCAATAGCAGAAAAGGCACGAATCATTTGAAGGGGGGTAATCTCTATCCCTTGTCCGAAAGAAGCAGTGGCGAAATTTATCTCGTACCCTTTTCTAAATTCTCTGTTTTCGGAGAATCCCTCTCCCTGAAGATCTATTCCCGTGGGCTCAAAAAAGCCAAATCTCTCAATATACTCCAAGAATAATTTATGCCCCAAAGATCTTTCTGCAAAAACCGCCCCCGTGTTAATAGATTTTTCCAAAACCTCGGTCATACTTTTCTCCCCGTGGGTGCGCTGGTCATAATTGTAAATTGTCCGCCCCCCTATCTCGATTATGCCCTTGTCGATATAGGTTGTTTGAGGAGTGAGTTTGCTCGCGTCAATAGCAGAGGCCATAGTAATGGGCTTAAAAATAGATCCCGGCTCGAACAATTTCTGGATAGCAGAATTCTGGAAAAGACCATATTCTTCGTAATCAGAATAATCGTTGGGATCAAACCCCGGCATATTAGCCAGTGCCATTATCTCCCCAGAATAGGGATCCATAACTATAATAGTCCCCTCTTCAATCTCCAGATTTTCTCTGGCCTCTTTAAGCAGTTTTTCTGCCATAAACTGAATGTTATAGTCCAGAGTAAGATAGATGTCGCTTCCTCTGCTATAATCTTGTTGAAAGGAAAAACTAGCTCCATTTTCATAAAACGATTCTCTCCCTTCTAAAATAGCGTCGTAGTATCCTTCTATCCCGTACTGTCCTCTTTTTTCCCCTCCCAAGAAACCTGCTATATGAGCGGCTAACTGTTTTTGGGGATAACGACGAGACATAAAAGTATTAACATAAACCCCCTGGAGGTCCGCTCCTTGAAGGGTCCTTGCCTCCTCTTCTGAAAGGCACCTTTTTATTTCAATGTAGGAGGTCCCCTTTTCCACTTTTTTCTTTATCTCCTCTTTATCTTGATCTATAATCTGGCCTATCCTTTCCAGGGTCTGCTCTTGGTTTTCCATCTTATGAGGAGAAACAAAAACTGAAACCTCTTTTGTGTTGGTTCCTAAAATCTCCCCTGTCTCAAAAAAAATCTCCCCGCGTTCACCTTTTAAGGGAGTATAGAGTTTATGTTGTCCTTGGGCAAAGGCCTTGTATTCTTCATGGCGGAGAATCTGGTGAGAGAACAGCTGTCCCGCTACGATTCCTCCCGCAATCAATATTAAAGAAAAGATTAACCAGCTTCTCCATTTTTTCATTATTTTTCTCTTTCCACAATTTGATTATTGGACAACTTGATATAGTTTATGGTATTCACTTGCTCAAACCCCAGATCTTTCTCCACTAAAGAGGCTAGATTATTTAAAGAGTTTGCTTGGGCCATCTGAGTGACCAGCTCCTTATTCTCTGCCCTAAGAGTAAGCAACAAACTTTCTTCCTTCCGAAGACTATATTCTCCAGTAGTTCTAGAGACAACCTGATAGATGTATAAAACGGAGAGGCCGACAAGAGCTAGGGCCACAAACAGCCAGAATAATCTCGCTATATTTTTTGTCCCCAATTTGCTCACTTTTCTGTAAACTAGAGGTATGGTTAATGCTATTGCTCTTGCCATGATATTTTTTCTGCCGCTCGGAGTTTAGCGCTTCGAGCACGAATATTATTTTTTTCTTCTTCTCGATTCGCCCTTACGGGCTTAGGTGTTAAGATATTTAAATCCTGTGAATGTTTTTTAAAATATTGTTTAACTATCCTGTCTTCTAAAGAGTGGAAGGAAATCACGACCATCCTCCCCCTCTCTTTTAATATTTGATGGGCCTGAGGAAGCAGATCTTCTAAATTTTTCAATTCATCGTTCACTGCGATCCTCAGTGCCTGAAAGGTTCTCGTAGCAAAAGAGATCCTTCCCCTCAAATAATGCTTGGGCACTGCTCTCTTAACAATCTCTACCAATTGTTGGGTTGTTTTAACAGGCTTTATCTTTCTTTGATCTGCAACGGCCTTGGCTATCCTGCGGGCGTATTTTTCTTCTCCGTATTCTTTTAAAATTCTTGCTATTTCTTCTTCTCCCCACTGATTAACAACTATTTCTGCTGTCAGTGTCTTCTCGGGATTGTACCTCATATCCAAGGGGCTGTCTTTTCGGAAAGAAAACCCTCTTCCCTTTTCAATATGCCGACTAGACATCCCCAAGTCCACTAGAATGCCGCCGACTGGCCCGAATCCCTCTCTTTTAATAATATTTTTCAGTTGGGCGTAATTATCATTGACTAGAACCAGCCTCTCTTGATATTCCTCTAGGTTCTTTCTGGCTTTTCCAACCTGTTCCGGATCCCAATCAATCCCCAACATTTTTCCCCTTGGTCCGTTTAATTTTAAAATTTCTAAACTGTGTCCCCCTTCTCCGATCGTACAATCAACAAAGTTTTCATTCTCATTCGGCTTCAGATATTCTATAACCTCTCTGGTTAAAACTGGCTGATGGATCATTTATACTCCCAGTTCTCCTAATTTTGAAGCAAGGTCGTCTACCTTCTTTTCCTCTTCCCCTCTATATTTCTCCCAATTGTCGCTGTCCCATATTTCCAGCCTGTTGAAAAGACCGCAAACAACCACTTTCTTTTTAAGCCCTGCGTAATCCTTTAGATTCTCGGGGACAAGAATTCTGCCTAATTTATCCACGCTTACCAGCATAGCCCCGGCCAAGATCAGCCTTCTATAGGTTCTTGCCTCCGGCCTGCTCTCTGGCAAAGCGGCTAGCTTCTCTGCGATCTTCTTCCACTCTTTTTCAGTATAAACAACCAAACAATTATCAACTCCGCGTGTAACAATCAAAGATCTACCTAATTCTTTCCTGAATTTTGCTGGCAGAGCTAATCTTTTTTTAGTATCAATTGTATGAAAATATTCTCCTATTAGCATGAGAGTTTTCCCCCATTTCAGGGCTTATCCCCATATTTTTCCACATTTTTCCACTACACCTTCTTTATACTCCACTTTATGGGGTTAAGTCAACCCAAACTTATCCACAGATAATCCACAAGCAAAAATCCCGCCTTATTTGACGGGATTTTCGCTTTAGCCTTGCTCTCTATTTTTAGAAAGAAGGCGGAGGAGTAAACTCCTGAGGTGCAGAATTATCAGGAATCATCATCATAGGAGAGAAAAGGTCTTCTACTTTCTGGAAATCAGCCGGAGCTTCGATCTCTACTTCTTTCCCGAAATCGGAAAGAATCATTTCCATAGAAAGACTTAAATCTCCTTCTGAGGCCCCCATTTGCTCTCCTTTTATTTCCTTAGACACTGCTACTTTAAGCAAATCACTGTCCTTGGCAATCCAAACATCTAGCTCTATCCCCCCTACTTTTTCTACAAAATCGTTAATACCTTCTGATATTCCTCCAGCCATAAAAGATGCCTGCGTCCCTTCCAGGCTTGCTTTGTAGAAATCCAAAATCAGATCCTTGAAGTTCTCTCTATTCAAGGAAAGAAGATAGTGGTAGCAATCTTTCCCCTCCACCTTTTCATCTGGAAGTTCTTCCTTTATGTCGAAAATATCCTTTTCCGACAAAAGGGTTGTCATCTTTTCTTTCAGTTTTTCTGATTGCTCTGTGTCTTGAGAGGCGCCAGGAAACTTAAGCCATTGATCTTTTATTTGATCCACACTAATGCCAAACATAGAAAGCATGGCCTGAGTTTCGGCGGGTAAACCAATCTCTCTAAGATTAAGATAGCTGTCCTGCCCTATTGTCCGAAGGCCGGCCTTTACAGTAATGTTTTGGTTTTGGGGCTTTGAATTTGCCTCGACCGTAAACTCTATTTCGGCTTTAGGATTTTCTTTGTCAGAGACGTCGCTGTCGCCAACCAGAGTAAGGTCAAATTGGTTTTGCTGACCCCCGCTTTCTCCGGCGATAGTCATTTCCATTTCATAATGCACAGATTCCTCGTTTTTCATCTTCTCGAACATATTGTCTAAAACCTCCTGAGGATCCGGCCTAAAAGGGTTCCACGGGGGATTCCAAACGCGGCTAGCCAAAGCGACACCGCCCCCAATCACGACCACCAACACTGCTATACCTGCTATTTTGAGCGCCAAAAGACCCTTATTAGAAGAGGGCTTCTCTGCAGATAGATTAGAAAATTCTTCCATAATTAATTTTTTAATTTTATTATCTAACGACCTTTTATTTTTAAACTAAAATTAGAATCCATCATAACTGTATCCCCCCTTCTTATGTCCCCTTCCAGTAAGGCAGAGGCTAGAACATTTTCCACGTTTTCTTGGATCACTCTTCTCATTTCTCTTGCCCCAAAAACAGGACTATACCCCAATTCTACGATCCTCTCTTTAAGAGATCTGGTGATTTTAAAGTCAATACCTTTATTTTCCATGTTTTTCTTCAATTTTGCAAGCATTAGCCCCGAAATATCTAACAGATTTTCTTTGCTTAAAGAACTAAAAAGCACTACCGCATCAAACCGGTTTATAAACTCGGGGCGGAATATGCCCTGGTCGAACAGATAATCTAAAAGGCGGGTCTGGGTCTTCTCCCAATTTATATTTTTCTCTAAAGAATTAAGAATCACCCTATATCCTGCATTGCTGGTGGCCACTATCATTGTATTCTTAAAATCTACCTTTCTCCCTACCCCGTCTGTCACGTAACCCTCATCCAGTATCTGTAAAAAAAGGTTAAGAATATTGGGATGGGCTTTTTCTATTTCATCCAAAAGAACCAAGGAGAAGGGATCTTCCCTGACCCGAGTGGTTAAAACGCCCTCTTGCTTCTCAGATCCGATGAGCCTGGCAATGTCTTCTACGTTCTGAAACTCTGACATATCCATGCGGATCATTCTATCCTCGGATCCGAAATAGAAATGAGCCAGAGCCTTTGAGGTTTCTGTCTTTCCTACTCCGGTGGGACCCATAAAAAGAAAAGTTCCCAAAGGGCCTTCTCTAACTGTAATCTGAGATCTTGCTCTTCTCAGGGCAGTAGATACCTCTTTTACGGCTTCGTCCTGATTGATAATTCGTTGGTGAATAAGGTTTTCCAGATTAAGTAAAATCTCTTTCTCTTTAGATTTTAATTCTCCTACCGGAACCTCTGTTTTCTCTGTAATAATCTTGGAAACATGCTTGGGGAGAACAAACTGGTCCTGAGTAGATCGGGACGTGTATATAACTACTTCGTCGAGAATGTCTAGGGCTTTATCGGGAAAAGGCTGAGAGGAAAAATAGCGGTCAGTCAAATTTATTATCTCTCTTATGGCAGGATAGGAAACGAAAACATCATGCTTTTGCTCCAATTCCGGAACAAGCATCTCTACAAGCATTAATGTTTGCCTGGGGGAAATCTCAGAGACTTCTATCTTCTCCAGTCGGGAAAGTATAGAGCTTTGCTTTTCAATATTCCGATGGAGGCCGTCATAAGTAGTTATTGCTATTAACTGAAACTGAGGAAGATCCAGATAATAAGAAATGATGCCTCCGATATCAATCATACCCGGCCTTCCAGCCTGGTTTATGTAATTATGGAAGTCATTAATTACTAAAATAATATTTCCTGCGCGGGCTGCTTCCTTGAAAATTCTATCAAGCATTATCTCCATTTCCTCAACATCTTCGACCCGGGCAATCAAAGAAGCCATATTAAGCTCCATTACTTTCTGATAATTTACTTCAGGCGCGCTTTCTCCCATCAAGCTTTTCTGGGCCAAGGCAAAAACAATGCTTTTTCTCCCAGACCCCGGCTGCCCTACTAGCAAAACGTTGTTCATCTCTCTTCTTGATAAAATTCTTTCCATAGAAGATATCTCTTCCTGATGGCCCACTTTTTTAAAATTGGAACGTCTGACCATCTCTGTTATATCCCTGGAAAACCTATCAAGGGTAATAGTATAGCCCGCTGTCCACTCTTTAGCCAAGGTGCCCCTCTTAACAAGGTTTTTGTATTCCCAGAATCTTTTGTTCTCTGCTATTTCTTCTTGGACATCCTCCCACCACCAGGTCAAGTTTTCTACGTCCTCTACTCTTAAATTAAAATCAATTAAAATTCTCTCTAGAACCGGGTCTTCTTCGGCCAGGGCGACTAAAAGATCTCCCACCCCTATTCTCGAATGGTTCTTCTTGACTGCTATTTCTGCTGCCCTAATGATTGCGGCCTCAAAATTCTTTCTGTACCCCTCCCCCGTTTCTGCAACTTCCGCTGTTTTAAGGCACTGTTTTATTCTTTTCTTCACTTCTTTTTTACCCACGAGAAGCCGGTTAAAAACAAAGTTGATTTCCTTCTTGTCAGAAATCAGGCCATATAAAAGATGAGTAGAGGAAACGGGCCTTCTTTTCGCCCTTCTAAGGGCGCCCCTAACCGCTTGGGAGGCGGGGAGCGATAAAAACTTCGCCAGATTGTATTGATCCGACTCTAAAACATCCTTGCTTATCTTCAAGTCCGGATCAAGTTTTTTTACTTTAGAATTAAAGAAAAACTGTATTTTCCAAAAAACAAAGAAAAGGGTAATAAAAAGAATAGCCCACCCCAGCAAAAACTGAGAAGTCCCTTCTGAAAACCTGCTAGACAAAAACCCATAAAGAAAAATTACCAGAAACAGAATAAAGAAAACTAGGCAGGTCTTTTTAAAAAAGCCTGCCAATCCGAAAAGAGGAAATTTCATCCACCGAAAGATTGCAGGAAACTGTGTTTTTTTTAAATCAAAGTTTAGCATTAAAAAAGAATCAGCTTAATTCCTAAAAACAAACCAAAAATTAAAATTACAGGAGACACTATCCAGGCCG
>CAYXTC010000021.1:0-8756 GCA_964468405.1 uncultured Candidatus Saccharibacteria bacterium
AAGAAAGTATTGTGGAAAAGACGCTTGACTTGTTTTGTAATAAGAATATCATAGAAAAATAGTAGAAATTATGACTGACGAGAAACCTTCGAGTATATACAAGAAGATTTCTATAAAGATAGGAGGGTTTTTAAAGAAAAAGATTTTAAAACATAAAATCTTTTTCGCCCTGCCTACCCTGATAGCGCTTTTGGTATTCAGCGCTTTTGTTTTTGGCTTCAGTTCTGGCTTGAGGCCTCTTTTATTGAAAGATTATTCCCCCTTATCGCTTGAGGCGGCAGAAAAATTAGTGTCCAGCAAGGAAGATGCCTTTTTAGAGCCTGCCCGTAATTTCTTAGCAGGTTCTCCTCAAATGGTTTTTGTAGAACAGAATTCCGTTAGAGGCATGACTCCTCCTGCTATGGCAGATGTCCAAACTTTGGCTACAAGAATAACAGAAGAGCCGGAAAGGGGAAAGATAATAGAATATACGGTGGAAGAAGGAGAAAACGTCTCTGCTATTGCAGAAAAGTTCGGGATTTCTACTAATACTATCTTATGGGCTAACGATATCAGCCGGAACTCGGTTATTAAACCAGGACAAGAAATTATTGTTCTACCGACATCAGGGACTCTTCACTTAGTTGAAAAAGGAGATACTATAAGCACTATTGCCGAAACCTATGAAGTGGCTGTGGGAGAAATTGTTTCTTACAACGAACTTGAGAGCGAAAATGACATCTTTATAGGTGACGTTCTATTAGTCCCGGGAGGGAAAATGCCCAAAGAGCCTGTTCAGGTTAATTCAACACCGATTGCATCTTCTTATTTTATCTTCCCCGCCGAAGGGAAAATTAGTCAGGGCGCCCATGGCGCTTTTGCAAACGCCGTAGATATATCAAATTCTTGCGGGAAGCCGGTAGTGGCTGCGGCTTCGGGAACAGTGCAGAGGGCCGGATATATAAGTATTGGGGGAAATAGAGTAACGGTTTTGCACTCAAACGGGGTAGTAAGTTATTACGGCCACTTATCCGTAATTACCGTTTCTCCGGGACAGAGAGTAAATGCGGGAGATATTATAGGATATATTGGCAATACCGGATATACTGTAGGAAGAACCGGGTGCCATGTCCATTTTGAGGTAAGGGGAGCCAGGAACTTCCTTCTTTCTTCCCCTGTGGGGAGTTACCTAAAATGGTAAAAAATATTTCTTCTAAGAAAAAAACAATGCTCTCATTCCCGAGAGCATTTTTTGCATGAGGTAGCTGAAGGATAAACCTGTAGCCGGGCTTCGCTTATCTTTTTGCCGCAACTTTCACATTTACCGTAGTTCCCCTTTTTTATCTTATCTAGGGCCTTTTTTACTTTTTGCAATCTTAACTCTAGGCTGTGTTCTACGGGGAGAAGGTTGCTATACTCTTCTACTTGATCGGCAGCGTCTTCTAGAGCCTGTCCTCCTGAGCCACCACTTGATTTGGGATATTTAGTATCCCAATCTCCTTCCATCCTTTCGTCTTTTTCGGCAAAGTTTTCCAGTTCTTTTTCTAAAGACTCCCCTTCTTTCTCCAGTTTTTCTTTTAACTTGTTAATGGTTTCTTGTTTCATTCTCCGTAAAGACCATTAAGTTTTCTTCTGGTATAGCCGTCTAAGATTCCAGTTCCCTCTGACAACCCTTGAGGGGCCAAAATGTCTGAAGCGTATTTTTCCTGGAACTTGACAACCGCCTGCTTGGTAAGAGGCCCGAACCAGCCGCTGACTATGCCCTTGGGGTAAACCTCTCTATCTTCTGCCAACCAGGTCTGAAGCAGTCTCACCTGATCTCCGCTGTCTCCGAATTTCAGGTCTTTAGTTATTTGAGGATGCGGCGGAATGATGCCGGAGGTTCCGTAGAGTTCGTTCAGCTTTATTCTGGTGTATAAGTCTACTTCTCCGGTCCCTTCTGACAAGCCTTGAGGGGCCAGGATGTCTGAGGCGTATTTTTCCTGGAACTTGACAATCGCCTGCTTGGTAAGAGGCCCGAACCAGCCGCTGACTATGCCCCTAGGATAGACTGTGGCGTCTTGTGCTAGCCACGTTTGGAGGATTTCTACTTCGTATCCTCTATCATAGAGTTTTAGGTCAGAAGTTAATTCTATTGTTTTCCCTGCGATATTCAGTCTTTCTATTATGGCTTTCATGGATTTCCAGGAACTGGCGAAGACAAAGTAATTATCAGAAACAAAGTAACATATACCAATATCGTTTCGGGCTAAGGTTTGGAATCTGAAGTTGGGGCCCTGATAGCCCACTACATTGGAAGAGTTTTTAAAATAATGGGTTACAGGAGCCTGTTCTTCCATAATTAAATTAAAGAGGGGGCGGAAGTCTTCCTGCATAGAAACTTCTTTATTCCGCATAAACTTTTCTATGCCGGCTGCGTCTTTTGCCCTGGTAACAAATCCTATTCTGTTTCCGTCTATTTGGGAGTATATAAAGAGAGTAAAGTCTTCATCTATTTTTTCGTAGAAAGAGTTGTCGTTTATTCTTATCTGAAGACCGTCTACAAACTCTTTTAGAGAAATTATTTCCTCATTTTTTTTAATTACTATTCTCTTAAACCTTCCTTCTTGCTCTTTTTCTGCGAGGGTTTGTTCTAAAAGAGAACGCACTTCATCCAGGTTTTCAACGTTGAAAATCCTCTTTTCCTCCACCGCAAACAATCCGGCAGGGATGACGGGCACTTCCTCCTCCTTTTCCTCCTTTTCCTCTTCCTCCTTCTCTTCTGCTACAGGGGGCGTAGAGGGGGGTTGTTTTCTAATAACGAAATACCAGTACCAGAAAGTGGAGAGTCCGGCTAGAACTACTAATACTAAACCAAAAGCCAGCACTCGCACCCATATTTTTTGGTGCCAACTAGGTTTTTGGGGGAGAGGCCTAATCATGCGAATGGGCTTTTGGGGAGAAAGCTTCTTTTTTTTCTTCGGAGGGGCGGCTTTTGGCTTTTCAGGTTCTTCTTTTTCCTGCTCTTGTTGTCCTATTAATAAACTTTTCTTCTTTTGGCTCAAAGTTCCTCTTCTTTCTAGGGATTCTTCTTCAGAAGTTTTTTCTTCTTCCTCCTCTTCTTCCTCCTTTTCCTCCTTTTGCGGGGCTTTTTCTTTAACTTTCTTTTTTAGGGCTTCAATTCTCTCTCTAGCTCTCTTTATATCTTTGTCTTCTGCTTCCTCCTCTTTTTTCTGAGGAGCATTTTGCTTAATAACTTCTTCTAATATTTCGCTTGGGCTGGCTCCTCTTGCTTGAGCTTTTTTTAGAGAATCGGTCTTTTCCGGATTCTGTTTTTTGATTTCTTCAAGGATCTCTACGTCAGAGATGCCCCTGTTGCGAGCTTTTTTTATTGACTCTGTTATAGACATGTTTTTAAAGCTTAAAATCTAGATCAGAAATAGAGGGCTTTTCTTCCTTCTTTTTCTCTTCAGAAGAAGGCTCCTTTTCCTCGGTATCTTCCTCCCTCTCAGAGGAGGACTCTTCTTCCTTAAGAGGTTTTTTCTCGGTGGCCTCTTCTTCCTTTTCTTCAGAAGAGGGTTCCTCTTTTTTGGAAACCTCTTCCTCAGCATCTTCCTCTTTTTCTTCTGAAGGAATATTACCAAAACTTCTGTCGATTTCTTTCATTTGTTCTATTATCTCGCTTCCCCTTTCCACTAAATTCTTAAGTTTTTCTTCTATTCTTTTAAGACGGGAGTCTGTTTTTCCTTTTTCTTCTTCTAATTCCCATCTTTTCTCTTCTATTTTTCTGCGCTTGGAGGTGGCAGCCCACCTTTCTTTCTCTAATTTCCCCTTTTCCTTTAAGTCTTCTGTCATTTTCTCTTCTTCTGAAACCAACCTCACTTCCTCTTCTATTTCTTTTTCCTGAGACCTTACTTTATCTAGTTCTTCTCTTAGTTTGCTAGATTGGTCTAGTAGTTTGCTTTTTTCTTTCTGGAGATTTGATTTATTATCCTGAAGAGTTTCTAGAAGTTTTTTAAGTTCGATCTTCTTTAAATTGGCCTGTATTTCCTGCTCTTTTTCTTTTAACTCCTCTTTTTTCTTCCGGAGAATGCTCTCTTTTTTGTCTATCTCCTGGGATCTATCGTCTATCTCTGTAACTTTTTTGTCTATTTCGTTGATTTTTTGGTCCCAGGGCCATCTTTTTTTCTCTATCTCCTGTCTTTTTTCCTCTGCCTGCCATCTTTTCTTTTCGATTTTTCTCTTTTTTCCGGGGTCTTGCGTTGAACTTTCCTTTTTCTCTAGTTCTGCCACTTTGTGCTCTTGCTGCTTTTCTCTTTCTGCGAGAAGCCCCACTCTCTTTTTTATGTTCTCGATCTCTTGGGCGAGTTCTTCTTTCTGGGCGTATAGAGGGGTCTTTTGGGATTCTATCTCTGAAATCTTTTCATCTATTTCTTCCTGCTTGCTCTTTAAAAGATTTTTTTGGAAAGTGAAAAATTCTTCCTTTTTTTCGGGGATGCTTTCTGTCTTGGCTCTTTCTTTTGCTCTTTGTTGTATTCTGGAAATCATTTCTTCTCTTCTCTTCTTTTCCTGCTCTCTCTTTTTTCTTTCTTCCTCCTCTCTTCTTCTTTTCTCCTCTTCCTGCCTCTCCCTCTCTTCTTCTTCCTTTTGCCTTTCTTTTGTCTCTTCTGTCTTTTTTTCTTCCTCTTTTTGCTCTTTTCTCCTCTCCTCTTCCTCTTTTTTCCTTTCTTCTTCCTTTTTCCTCTTTTCCTGGGCCTCCTTTTCTTTTTTCAATAGTTCCCTGGCTTGTTCTTCTTTGGCTTTTTGTTGTTTCTCTTTAGGGGAAAGCGAGGCGGATTCTTTTTCCTCTTTAGAAACTTTTTCCTCTTTTTCTAAAGACTCTCCTCGCTTCAGCCGGGCAAGGTCTTTTTTCATTGTTCTAATGTCTGCCCCTTTGATAATGTTTTCCTTCTCCGGCATATTGTTGAAAATTATTTACTTTTATTTTTTAAGAGTTTAAGACTTATTTTATTTCTCTCGTCAATAGAGATTACTTTTACTGAGACAATATCTCCAACCCTTACTACATCTTCCACTTTGTTCACTCGTCCTTCTGCCAATTTGGAGATATGAATTAAACCATCTTGTCCCGGCAATACTCCCACAAAAGCCCCGAAGTCGGTTATTTTCTTAACCTCTCCCTCCAGCACTTCTCCTTCTTGGACCTCTCTGGTTAAGTCTTTAATCCATTTTACTGCCTTGCTTGCAGACGTTGGCTCTTTGGCTGTAACAAAGACCTCTCCGCTGTCTTCTACATCTACTGTTGCCCCTGTTTTTTCTATAATCTCTCTGATAACAGATCCGCCGGGCCCTATTACCGTTCCTATCTTTTCTGGATTAATCTGTAATCTTTCTATTCTGGGGGCATAAGGGGAAAGTTCTTTTCTGGGCTCTTTTATTGTCTTATCCTGTGTGCTAAGGATATGTTCTCTGGCGCTTTTTGCTCTTTGGAGCGCCTCCCCTATAATTTTTTCTTCTACACCATTTATTTTAACATCCATTTGGAGCGCTGTAATGCCCTGGCTGGTTCCTGCTACCTTAAAGTCCATATCTCCGTGATGATCCTCCGGCCCTTGAATGTCTGTTAATACCTTGTAATCATTTTCACCCCTTATCAGTCCAATTGCTATTCCCGCCACCGAGGCCTTAATGGGGACTCCAGCATCCATTAATGATAAAGAAGATCCGGACACAGAGGCCATGGAAGTAGAGCCGTTGGAAGAAAGAATTTCGGTTACTATCCGGATGGTATAAGGGAACTCTTCTTTGGGGGGGAGCACAGGCAGAATTGCTTTTTCTGCCAAGTGGCCGTGTCCTATTTCCCTTCTCCCGGGCCCTCTCATGGGTTTGGCTTCTCCTGCCGAGTAAGGAGGGAAGTTGTAATGGTGCATAAATCTCTTTTCTCTCGTGACCTCCATTCCTTCTATCAGTCGGTAGTCTTCTGGCCCTCCCAGAGTTAAAAAGGAAAGAGCCTTGGTTTTCCCCCTGCAGAACAGGCCTGATCCGTGAGATCTTGGAAGAACGGCTGTTTCGCACGAGACATCCCTTACTTCGTCTATTTTTCTTCCGTCCGGCCTCTTTTCGTATTTTATAATGTTTTCGTGAATAAGTCGATCAACTTCTTGGTCCAAATAATTATTGGCGTATTCTATCTTATCTTCTTCTTCGGGATAATTCTGTTCCAGGTATTCGGTGAGTTCTTTTTTTAAAGAAGAAAGATCGTTCTCTCTTCTTACTTTATCTTTTTGGTAAATTGCTTTTTCCAGTTTGTCTTTCAAAAAGCTGTTTATTTCCTTTTCCAGGGCCTCATCCTTCTCCGCTTCCGGAAGATCTATTTTTTGCTTCCCTTCTTTTTGAATGATGTCTTGCTGGAAGGCAAAAAGTTCTCTTAGGGGCTTTTCCGCCTCTTTGAGGGCTTCCAGAACATCTTGCTCTTTTATCTGCTGACCCTCTCCTTCAAGCATGTTTACAAGGAGGTTCCCCTCTTCCACAATTCCCGCAAAAATAATATCTAGATCATTTCCCTCTCTTTCTTCGTAGGTTGGATTAATAATGAATTTTCCGTTAGTTCTACATATTCTTACAGCGCTAATGGGCCCCTGCCAGGGAATATCAGAGGTTCCCAAAGCGATTGAGGAGGCGACCATACTCAAAACGTCAGGATCGTTCTGGTCGTCCCAGGCAAAAATAGTCGCTACTACCTGGATTTCCCTTGATAGGTTTTTGGGGAAGCGCGGCCTAATGGTTCTGTCTATCAGTCTTGCGTTGCAAACAGCCTCGTCGCTTGGCCTTCCCTCTCTTCTGGTGTAGCGGCTTCCTTTAATGGCGCCTGCTGCGTAAAACTTTTCTTCGTATTCTACTGTCAGAGGGAAAAACCCCAAATTCTTTTCTCCCCCCATAACAGCAGTGGAAAGAACAACAGTGTCTCCGCATCTTGCCAGGGCACTGCCGTTGGTTTGTTCTGTCCAGTCTTTTAATTCAATAGTGAGTTCTTTTTCTCCGATTTTCTTTTTATATGTTTTTTCTGGCATAACTATTTTTTAAGCAAAAATTTATCAGGATTTTTATCTAAGTCGATAAACTCATCGACTTCTTCTATTAATTCAGAAGAGGTTGATCTTCCGAAAGACATAGCCTCTACTCTTTTGCCTTGGTTTTTAAGGTATTCTACAAGAGAAACAAAGTCTCCGTCGCCCGAAGCAAGAACTATTACGTCTATGCCGGGAGACATTCTGATTGCGTCTATGACAATACCTACATCCCAGTCTGCCTTTTTGGCTCCTCCGTAAAACTCCTTAAGTTCTCTGACTCTTGTTTCAATGCCCAATTTGGTCAGGGCTTCAAAAAAGGGCTTCTCTTCCCCGGTTTTTGTTTTGACGACGTAGGCGAAGGCCCGGATTAGGTTTCTGTTATGAACTCCGGTTTTTAGGATTTCTCCGAAATTGACGCGGGCATTATTGTAAAGATGTTTGGCAGAGTGATAAAGGTTTTGAACGTCAATCAAAACCCCCACTCTTTGACCTTTGTGTTTTATAATCATAGAAAGTATGAAAAACAGGGGCTATTTTTTAAGCCCTATTTTTTTAACAAGATCCTTGTATTTCTTCTCGCTTTTCTCTTTCAGGTATCCGAGGAGCCTCTTTCTTTTAGAAACCATGTCTAAAAGCCCTTTCTTAGAGTGAAGATCTTTAGGATGCTTTTTTAGGTGGGAAAGAAGCTTTTTTATCTCTTCCGTAAGCAAAACAACCTGCACTTCTGCAGACCCTGTGTCTGTGTCATGGAGTTTATAATCCTTTATAATTTTCTCTTTTTCTTCTGCTGTTAACATATTTAATTATTAACGGATTTATTTCAATTATACAACCTTTTAGTGAAAAGAAAAAGAAAGTAGAACTTTCTTACTTTATTTATAAACAAATGTCCGCCCACCAGGACTCGAACCTGGAACTCACGGCTTAAGAGGCCGTTACTCTACCAATTGAGTTATGGGCGGGAAAGTGTTTATTATTTGTTTTGACAAGTATGTATTCTTCCTCCTCTAACTTGAACCTCTTCCCATTTGCATTTATCCCACCCTAGGATAGCGCAACATTCCTTGTTGTCCCGGCAATCCATGCAATTGTCTGTAAGATGGGGACAAACGCACTCTGATCCCCATGGCCAGGTAATCCAAAAACATCCGGGAGTGTCAACACAAGAAATCCTATTTCGGGGAGGAGTCTTGGGAAGATTGCTCGGAACTCGCACGCTTTCCGGATCACACTCTATTTCCCACCACCCTTCTTTTAATCCGGTCCATTCTGATGTGCCTATCGCCTGGAAAAAGAGGCCCACAAGAAGCCAGGCGCTGTAGACTATTATGAATCCTATTACTACAGAGGCGAAAATCTTCTTTGCTTTGTTCGTCTGTTCGGGCCCTCCTTCTCCCATGCCGCCATAGGCGAACATGTATATAAATCCTCCGATAGCCAGCATCAAGGCCCCGATGGCGGGGACTAAGGGGAAGTAGTTGTTATAAATAGTAGGAACCAACAGGAAGTCAATAATCCTGTCAAACATTACAAAAAAATCACAAAGAGTACAAGGGCACCCCGGGGTGCCGCAGGGGACTAGTCCTGTTTGAGGGCATCCTGTCCTTTGGGCGGCAAAAGCCTGAAAAACAAAAAACAATCCTGACAAGACAAAAAAAGATGTGACAACCAGCTTTTTCATTCTGTTAGTATATCAGATTATTAATGGAAATAAAATAGATTTGCGCC
>CAYXTC010000022.1:0-8521 GCA_964468405.1 uncultured Candidatus Saccharibacteria bacterium
TTTGTAAAGATAAATTTACTGAATAAACAATTATGTTTGACAAATTAAACCAGATTAGAAAAATTAAAGAAGCCCAGAAGCAATTAGCCACAGAGAAAAGCGAAATAGAGAAAGAGGGGACAAGAGCGGTTGTAAACGGAAATCTGCAGATAGAAGAGATTTCTTTAAATCCGAAACTAGAAAAAGGAAGACAGGAAGAAGTTTTGAAAGAGTGTCTGAACGATGCAGTAAAAGAAATTCAGCAGAAAATGGCTCAGTCCCTAGGCGGGCTGATGTAAAGCAGTTAACAGAGCGGGGAATGTCCCCGCTTTTTAGTTTTGGGGGGTTGACAATATATGGTTATGGGTATATATTATAAATAGAAAGGTTGTATTAAGAAAATTTAAAATTATCTAAAATCATGCCATTCGGAAACAGAACAGGCCCTATGGGTCAGGGTCCAATGACAGGAAGGGGTTTAGGGTTTTGCTCGGGCTCTCCTTCACCCGGATATACTAAACCATCTTTTGGCAGAGGAAGAGGTTTTAGAAACTGGTACAGAGCCACAGGATCAAATGGCTGGCAGCGGGCAAGAATGAACCGTTATCCTAGTCCTCAGCAAGAAAAAGAAATGTTAGCCGGGGAGAAAGAAGCAATTCAAAGCCAGATCAAGGCCTTAAAGGAGCAGATGAAGGAATTGGAAGAAAAGTTAGGCAAGAAAAAGTAACTTTGTCGCTTCCCCGAGAAAGTGATAAAATACCCATAATGGATCCTCAAGAAAAAAACCAATCTAAAAAAGGCCAGACAGACCAACCTCGGCGCTTTGGGCTGGGGCCTTCTGGTATTTGTATGTGTCCTGAGTGCAGCAAAGAAGTGCCTCATAAAAGAGGGGTGCCTTGTTATGAAGAAAGTTGTCCCGTATGTGGGGCTAAGATGATCAGAAAAGCATAATATGAAAATTTGTATTACAAGTTCCGGGGCTGACCTGAATTCTCCTGTTGACCCGCGGTTTGGGAGATGCGCCTATTTTATTTTTCTTGACACAGAAAAGAAGGATGACTTTAGGGCAATTCCGAACGCCGGGGTTGGCGCCATGAGGGGAGCAGGAGTACAGGCTTCCCAAACAGTATCAGACCAGGGAGCAGAAGCCGTTATCACGGGGAATATCGGACCCAATTCTTTTGCTGTGTTGTCTTCCTCCGGGATTAAAATATTCCAGGCCAGACCGGGCACAGCAGTAAGAGAAGCCGTAGAAGAAATGGAAAAAGGCAGTCTTCAGGAGGTTAGCAGCCCCATGGGCAGATTTGGCCGCGGCAAGGGGTTTGGGAGAAAAGGAAGATAAAATGGGCATTAATATATTCAAACAAGGGCAAAAAACAACCGTTATAGCAGGGCTAGTAACGGTGTTTTTTGCTGGAGCCAAGGCGACAGTAGGGGCGCTCTCTGGAAGCATTGTTTTGATGGCCGACGCTGTCCACAGCGCGGCTGACTCTTTTTCTACATTTGCTGCCTTTTTCGGCTTAACTGTTGCCAGAAAAAAACCAACAGAAAAATTCCCTTACGGTTTTTATAAGGTGGAGAATTTAACTGCTCTTATAATCTCGGGCCTGATTTTGTTTGCAGGCTATAGTATAATCAGAGAGAGTATTGATAAAATCTTTACAGACTATCAACTGACTCTTCCTCTTCTTGCCGTGACAGTGGCTGTTCTAGACGGTATTTTTATGATGGCGGTGGGGACATACGAAGTGAAGGTGGGGAAGAAAATTAACTCTCAAAGCTTGGTGGCAGACGGCAGGGAGTCGAGAATGCATATGCTTTCTTCCTCTGTAGTATTAATAGGATTGATTTCTGCTTGGGCCGGTATTCCTTATTTGGAAGGGATAGCAGGTATTGTAATCTCTCTGTTTATTTTTCACGCAGGCCTTGGGGCGGCAAGAGACTCGGTCTTTTCTTTGCTTGACGTTTCCCCCAGCAAAGAGGTAGAGGAGAAAATTAAAAATATTTTAAATAATATTTCGGGGCTACGGAACTTTGATAATCTGAAATTAAGAAAATCCGGCCCCTTTGTTTTCGGAGAAGTAGATGCTAAAATCAGAAAAAGTGTAAATATTAATAAGGCCTCTGAAATTTCAGGAAACATAGAAAAAGAGATTAAAAAGAAGGTTTCTTTAGTCGATTCTTTCAGCGTAAGGATCCAGCCCTATGAGATACAAAAGCAGAGGGTGTGCATTCCCATTAAAGAGAATAAAGGAATGAGTTCTGAGATTTCAAATCATTTTGGGAGAGCCAAAAACTTTATATTTGTGGATCTAGACAAGGGAGAAGTGAAGGATCATTATGTGAGAAAAAACACCTATAAAGAAAAGGAGAAGAGGGCAGGGCTGAATGCGGCTCTTTTTGTAGTAAAAGAGAAGATAGACTCCATAATCACAAAAGAGATGGGGCCTATTTCTTTTCACACACTAAGGGATAATATAGTTGATGTTTATGACGCCAAAGAAAAAACTGCAGAAAAAGCAATCAATAACTTCTCTAAGGGCAGGACAGCCTTATTAAAAGAGCCTACCAGAGAAAAGGTTTAAGATGAAAGATTTCAAAAAAATAGCCATAACAGGAGGAAAGGGAGGAACAGGCAAGTCAACGGTGACAATTTTAAAAGCAAATGAGTTCTTAAGACAAGGCAAGAAGGTTGTCCTTGTAGACTGCGATGTGGAATGCCCCAATGACTATCTGTTACTGGGGCAAAAAATAGAAGAGAAACAAAAAGTTTACGGGGAATTCCCGGAGTTAATGAAAGAGAGATGCGCAAAGTGTGGACTTTGCGTGAAAACCTGCAGGGAAAACGCTATTTTCCAACCGCGCGATAAGGATGGAAATCCAGGATACCCTGTTTTTTTGAGAGATTTGTGTTCTGGGTGCGGAGCCTGCTGGGCTGTTTGCCCCTTTGGGGCCATTAGGACCAAGAAAGAAGAGATAGGCAAGATATACTTAAACAAGATTGATAACCTTTTTTTAGTTACGGGTGAGGCAAAAGCAGGATTAGAAGAGACGGGGCCGGTAGTAGAAAAAACCAAAGAGTTTGCTCAAAAGTTAGCAGAAAAAGAAGAGGCTGATATTGTTCTCTTTGATACGGCGGCAGGAACCCATTGTCCGGTAATTAACGCCTTAATGGGAGTGGATCAGGCGTATGCTGTTACAGAGCCTACTCCTATGGGTAGATATGATCTAAGTCTGATTCTTGATCTCTGCCGCAAACTAAAAGTTCCGGTTAAGGTGATATTAAATCAGGCGGATCTCGGAGATAAAAAGAACATTCTAAGCATTGTTGAAAAGTTCCAAGCAGAAATTGAAAAAGAAATTCCTTATTCTAAAAAATTGGTAGAGAGTTATTCAAAGGGGGAATTACTAAATTTCGATTTAAAGGTATAATAGAGGCTATAACCTAAATAAAAAATGAAAAAAGACTATTCAATTTTAATAGGGGGGAAGGCAGGCCAAGGATCCAGAAAAGCAGGCTTGATTATTGGTAAGCTTCTTTCCCAGATGGGCTATAGAGTATTTATTTACGACGACTACCAGTCTTTAATTAGGGGAGGCCATAGTTTTTCTAAGATAAGAGCTATGGAAAAGGAAACTCTTTCTCACAGAGAAGAGGTAGACTTTCTTTTAGCCCTAGACGAAAATACAGTAAAGAGACATCAGAAAAAGTTAAGCAACGAGGGAATTATAATTTACAATAGTGACGACTTCTCTGTTAACAGCGAAAAATCTCTGGGTGTTCCTTTGAAGAGCGTTGTAAAAGAAGCAGACGGCCTTGCTATTATGGAGAATGTCGCCCTTGTTTCTTCTTTTGCAAAAGTTGCAGGTATTGATTGGGGGGTGTTGAAAAGGGTTTTAAAAAAAGAATTTCCCACATCCCAGGATTTAAATTTGAAAATAGCCGATAAGGCCTTTGACGCGGTGGAAAAGAAAATTAAGATAGAAAAGATTAAGCAAAAGAAGAAACCCCTTTTAACCGGCAACGAGGCGCTTTCTTTGGGTGCTGTTAAGGCGGGGCTTGATCTCTATCTTGCCTATCCCATGACTCCGGCCAGCGGCATTCTTCATTATTTGGCGAAACATAAAAATGATTTCGGCATAGGGGTTTCCCAACTGGAGAATGAAACAGGTGTTGCTAACGCCGCCATAGGCTCCTCTTATGCCGGAGCCAGGACAATGGTGGGCACCTCTGGAGGAGGGTTCGCCTTAATGACAGAAGCCCTTAGTTTGGCTTCACAAAGCGAGAACCCTCTGGTAATTGTAGAGAGCCAGAGAATGTCCCCGGGGAGCGGAGTGGCTACCTATCAGGGGCAGGGAGATCTTCTTTTTGCTTTAACGGCAGGCCACGGAGATATTTTAAGATTTGTTGTGGCTCCGGGAGACGCTGAGGAGGCCTGCTTTTGGGCAGGGAAAATTCTTAATCTTTCCTGGAAATACCAAACTCCCTCTGTTTTGCTGATAGATAAAGAGATATCAGAAAGCACTTTCAGTTTTGACGAGAATATTTTAAAAGAAATAAAAGAGGAAAAATCTGTTCTTTGGAATAAAAAGGGGAAATATCTCAGGTACAAAGATGTCAAAAACGGGATTTCTCCCCTGGCTTTCCCGGGAGAGAAAAATGTAATTTCCAAGTCAAACAGTTATGAGCATGATGAATTCGGGATTACAGTAGAAGATAAAGAAAGCGTTGAAAAGATGCAGAACAAGAGACTGAGAAAGTTCGAACAGATGAGAAAAGAGGTAGACAAAATGAAAGCGGTTAATGTTTATGGCAGAAAAAGCAGCGATAAGGCAATTATCGCTTGGGGCTCTACAAAAGGCCCCGCCAAGGAAGCGGCTGAAAAGCTGGGCCTAAAGATGATACAGCCCGTTGTTTTAGAGCCTTTTCCCGAAAAAGAGTTGAATAAAGCGCTAAGAGGAGTTAAAAAGATTGCTCTGGTGGAAACAAACGGCTTGGGCCAGCTTGGGAAAGTTTTGAAGTGTTACGGGATAAAAGCAGACCGGAAGATTTTGAAATATAATGCAAGACCTTTTTTGCCTGAAGAAATAGAGAGAAAATTATCTAAATTTTAACATATATGCCAAACAAAAATCTTGATACTTATGCTAAAAATACCTGGTGCCCGGGATGCGGTAACTTTGGGATTTTAGCTGCCCTAAAGGGTGCGGTTTCTTCTTTAATTGAAAAAGGGACAAGAAGAGAAGACATAGTAGTAGTAAGCGGGATTGGATGCAGTTCTAAGGTTATTGACTATTTAAACCTAAACAGTTTTTCTTCTTTGCACGGCCGGCCTATTATTTCAGCAGAAGGTATAAAACTGGGGAACCCTAATTTAAAAGTTATAGTATGCGCAGGAGACGGCGGAATTTATAACGAGGGCATAGCCCACCTGATTCATGCTGCGAAAAGGAACAGCGACATTAATGTTTTAGTTCACAACAACAGACTCTTTGCCTTGACCACTGGTCAGTTTACAGCCACCTCTCCCGAAGAGTTTAAGGGTAAATCCACCCCAGAAGGAAGCGTGGAAAGTCCTTTTAACCCCTTAGAAATGGTTCTTTCTGCCAACGGCACTTTTGTGGCCAGAAGCTACGCCCTGAAAACAGATCACTTACAGAGCATGATTGTTAAGGCGCTGGAGCACAAGGGATTTTCTTTTATCGATATTCTCCAGCCCTGTGTCTCTCTTTTTGACACTACTGACTTTTACAAAGACAAGGTTTACGAAATAAAAGAGGAAGATTTAGGTTCCAGAAGAGAGGCCTTAAAAAAGATAAAAGAATGGGATTATGATGACCTCGAGGCTAAAATTCCTTTGGGTTTATTCTATAAAGTTCAAAGACCGCTTTACTGGAAAGAAAACCAGGGAGATTTGGACTTTTCTAAAAAAAGGAAAGAGATCAATTTTAAAAGTTTTTTAAATAAAAACCATTGAGATAAAATATGCTGGAATTAAACGATCAAAACTTTGAACAGGAAGCGCTTCATGGAGATCGGCCGGTATTGGTTGATTTCTGGGCGCCCGGCTGCCCTCCTTGCGAGGCATTATCCCCTGTTATTGAAGAAATTGCTGAGGACTTTCAAGGAAAGGCAAAGGTGGCCAAGTTAAATGTAACCGAGAATAAGGAAACCCCGCAGAAGTATGAGATTAGGGGAGTGCCTACTATCATTATTTTTAAAAATGGCGAGGTGGCCCAAAGAGCAACGGGGCCGCGCCCTAAAAAGGTCATAGAGGAAAAACTTAATTCTTTGATATAGTAATATGGCTATAATTCCTTTGTTAGAAAAAGATGATGCCGAAGAAGAAGCAAGAGGGGTTTACGACAAATTTGAGAAAGATGCAGGCAAAACCCCGGAATGGGTTAAGGTAATGGCCCACAACCCAAAAGTAGTAAAAGAATTCACAGAACTTTTTAATGTGATAATGAAAGAAGGATATATTGCCCCTCTCTTAAGATGGAAGATAGCATATACGGTTTCTCAAGCCCTGAAGTGTCCTTTTTGCGTGGATGTTACAGAGAAAATGTTGAAGAGCTTAGGGGCGGGCGATAACGTGATAGAAAAAGTAAAGAAGAAAGAGGGGCTTGAAGAAGGAGAAAAGGAGGTGCTGGAACTAGTGGAAAAGGTGACAGAGACCGCTCAATGCGACACAAATCTTTTTAAGGAATTGAAAGAGAAGTTTTCAGAGGCAGAACTTGTGGAAATAGTTTCTATTATAGGATTATTTAATTACATAAACAGGTTTAATAACACTTTCTGCATTCTTCCCGAGTAATATGAGAAAGGCAATTACCCTGACACCCGGTTTAAGAAACCTCTTGGTTTCTTACGTCGCTCCCGCTCCTATTTTCCAACACAGGGTAATTGCTATAATTAAGAAATTATGAGAAAAATAGCATTTTCCCTATTTCTTTTAGGATTGATCTTTACTAGTTTCAGTTTTGTTTCAGCAGACCAAAGAGATGTTGGTATAAAGTTTTTTTACAGCAAAACCTGCCCTCACTGCGCCCAAGAAAGAATCTTTTTGGAAAATGAAATAGCAGACGAATATCCCCAGATAGAAATAGAAAAGTTGTTAGTCTCAGAGAACATAAATCTTCTCAAATCTTTTTACCAGGAATACGAAGTTCCCAAATCAGAACAGGGGATGGTTCCCATTTTATTTATTGAAGAGGAATACTTTTTGGGCTTTAGCGAAGAAATGGGGGAGGACATAAAGGAATACATTGAGAGTAAAATTAAAGGGGAAGAGCCTTACGCCCCCAAAGAAAAAGATAGCAGAGCTTCCCTTCCTTTTTTGGGGAAGGTCGATGCTTCCAAGTATTCCCTGCCCGCTCTCTCTGTTATCTTAGGATTCTTTGACGGGTTTAATGTGTGTTCTCTGGGGGCCCTTGTGCTTATTCTGGGACTGGTTTTGGCTTTAAGAGAAAAGAAAAAAATACTTTTGTACGGAGGGATATTTATCGGGACCACGGCCCTGGTTTACGGGCTTTTAATAGTTCTCTGGCATCAGGTTTTTACTGCCCTTGCTTCTTACCTGAGAAGCATGGAAATAATAATAGGAGTTTTAGGTATTTGCGGGGGCTTTTATTTTCTGAAAGAGTTTATCAGATTCAGAAAATATGGGCCTACTTGCCAGACGCAGGGGCAGGGAGTGGTTTCTAAAATAACTCTTAAAATAAAGAAAACTCTCCAAGAGTCAGACAATATAATTGTGATTTTGGGAAGTCTTTTGATTTTCGCTGCCGCGATAACTATAGTGGAGTTCCCATGCTCTGCCGCCATTCCTGTGTTTTTTGCGGGCATTCTGGCAGAAGCCCAGTTGCCAGCCACCCTATATCTTCTCTACATCGCAATCTTTGTTCTGTTCTACATGCTGGATGAGATTATCGTCTTCCTTATAGCCTTCTTTACTATGACCATAAAGATGGCCTCGCCTAAATTTGTCACCTGGATTACTCTATTAGAAGCAATGATTCTCTTCGGCCTTGGCTTTTATTATCTTTTTGGTGTTTGAAGGACTAACAAAAAATGAAAACTTTAATAGTTTACACTTCTTTCCATCATAATAATACGGAAAAAATAGCAAAGGCTATGGCTGGAGTTTTGGATGCGGATTTGGCCGGTCCCGAAAACGCAGACATACAAGAGTATGATTTAATTGGATTTGGCTCAGGGATTTATTTCGGAAAACACGACAAAAGATTATTGAAACTAGTAGAAGGTCTTTCTGTCCCTGGGAGAAAAAAGGTTTTCATTTTTTCAACAAGCGGATTGAGCGATAGGATGAATATCTTTGCCTCCCATTTTCATAATCCTTTAAAAAAGAAGTTACAAGAAAAGGGATTTGATGTTATGGGAGAGTTTAATTGTCCGGGGTTTGACACGGCGGGACCTTTCAAGATCATAGGAGGGGTAAGCAAGGGAAGGCCTGACAAAGAAGACGTGGAAAAGGCAAAAAGATTTGCTGTAAAAATGAGAAATGAATATTGATAAAGA
>CAYXTC010000023.1:0-2696 GCA_964468405.1 uncultured Candidatus Saccharibacteria bacterium
ATCAGCGTCGGGATTTTCGCGGAAAAAAGTTCGGATTTTATTCAAGACAGACAGCACGCTACTATATTCTCGTTTTTCCGTCTCGTTTTGCGCCTCGTCCGAATTGGGCATAGTTTTCATATGCTCTAAGATTAACAGAAAAGTGCAAAAAGCATGTATACATTACCCGCGACTATTGACAGCCATCTATGATGTACGCTATAATGTACATAGAAAGATTAATTGACTAATTAATTAAAAATATATGGACGCAAAAACAACCTTGTCGATTTCGGAGGCAAGAAAAAAGATATTTAAGATCGCCGAGAGGGTTCAAAAACCTTCCACCTATTACACCTTAACCGAAAAAGGCAAGCCAAAGGCAGTGGTGTTGTCTGCTGAAGAATTTGAATCTTGGCAAGAAACCATGGAAGTCAATCGTATTTTTCCGAGCCTAGAAAAAGACATTAAAGTTGCCGAGCAAGATCTCAAAAAAAGAAAGTGCGCTACCCTTGAGGATGTATTGGCAAGGGAAGGATTTGTTTTAGCCAAAAAGTAATTATGTATAGGATAGTTTTATCGAGGATCGCAGAAAAAGATTTGCAGAATGTGGATAAAGAGAATAAGCCGCGGATCTTCGCGGCCTTATTTGATTTAAGAAAAGATCCGCATTTAGGGAAAAAGCTTAAGGGCAAATTCAGCGAATGTTATTCTTTACGGATCAGTCAGTACCGTATTATTTATAAAATTTATAAAAAACAATTAACCATCCTCATAATTCGTGTCGGCCCCCGCCAAGGAGCTTATAAATAATTTTAGCCTCGATGCCAGACGCAATACCTCCATCAGTTAAAAGAAAGGCGATGGAGAAGTTTAACGAAAAACTGAAGGAATCCGATGCAATTTTAGTAATGAATTATACAAAAGATGATAAGGAAAACTATATTGGAGCAAACACGCTTATGGAAATAGGAATGGCGTTTATTCTTCAAAAAAAGATTTTTATTTTAAATCCAAGTCCAGAATCCGTAGGGATGAATTAGAAGCGATTGAGGTTCAATTTCTAAATGGAGATTTGACTAAAATCGCTTAATTAAACCAAACTTTTGACGCCGGGAGAAAGATTTGGGATGTAAAATTAGCTTGGATTCTTGATAAGGTAGGTTCTAACAGACTCTACACTCCGCAGCCATATTGACAATGCCACTAAATATGGTATTATTTTATATCTGCACATTTAATAAAATAAGAGAAACAAAGAGAGATACGAAGGAGGTTTTAAAAATGGAAACAATTGTAATACCAGAGTTACCGACTCAAGCGGGAAAAGCGCAGCTTCGGTATGGTAATTTTTCCCCACCGTTTATTGAAGGTACAACTATAAATCTTCCTATTTCTCGCAGCTGGTTATGGCTTGATGAAGTTGTAGAAATAGGGACGATGAAAGAAGGGAAGACGTTCCTTGTTGAAATACGTCGAGGAGACGATAGGGGCGATACCTTTTTCGTTAAGTGTTGGTATGGAGGAGAAGATGAGAACGGAGAAGTATTTTTGCGAGAGATAATTTTTTCTCCCGAACCCCTTGATCGTTTCTCATATACTTTTACTCCCTTGTACCACTTAAAAATATGGGGAGAAAATGATTATTTTTTGCAGAAATGGCTTGGACGTTTCCCGAGCGGCAAGAGGGATATTCATCGGTGATAGAAGAGAATCTATCAGAAATATCCTTCAATGACAAAAGGATTCTTTAGTCATGGAGAAGAATATGGGGAATCCATAAAAGTCCCCCTTGATGAAACTCTTTTGAGTGGATTCGAGGGGGGTTTTCTTAAAAATAAGATAAAAAAAATAAAAAACTTATTAAATTAAATCTTCCTACTATCATAAGCCCAATGCAAAAGTGCCTGCCTTTGTTTTTTTCTGCAAGCTAGATCTTTTACCCTGCAGTTCTTCTTAATTTGACCAATATGTCTTCTTATTTGCTTCCATCTTTTTATCTGTTTTTTATCGTCTTCATGTCTTCTTCCCAAGTAATACCGGCAATACCACTGAAACCATCCCCGCGGATCATCTTTGTGTATCCATCCCTTTTTTCTCCAAACAGAGAGTGGTTGGCTGGCGTTTACTCCAAAAAAATTTAAACTAGCTTCGTGATTATAATTTTCTTTTTTTTGAAATTTTGCCTTATCAAACCAATTTTTCGGAAATTCTTTAACGCAATCTCTCATGTAGACACCTCCAAACACCCCAAGCTCTAACATTTTTTTTGGAGTTAGTTCTGGTTTAAAATTTATTTGAAAATTCCTTCCTGTTGGTTGTGAGAGTTCATATACATATCTCTTCTGCATTTTGTCGTTTACAAAAACCTTTTTTTTATATCCCTGCATAAATTTAAGTTTTTTATTTATTTTATCTTATTCTATCAAAAAAACACCTTAATTAAAAAAGGTTCTAATATCGTCCACGACCCGCAGCCGTTTTGAAAAACTTTTCTAATAAATTTGTTTAACAAACAAAAAAGAAAGCAGCTATTCACTGCTTTCTTCTTTGTCAATAATTATTTTTCTACAATTCTTTTAAGATTTCTGTAATCATGGAAACAATCTCTGATATGGAAGCTAGGCGACTTTCCATCTCTTGCAAGAAAGAAACCTCTGCGCATACAGGAAAAGTAGCTCTTGTTCCTGCAACATACTGAGCAATGTACATTGAGT
>CAYXTC010000023.1:2796-7766 GCA_964468405.1 uncultured Candidatus Saccharibacteria bacterium
TAGCTTTTCGATACCGGATTCCAGGAATAGACGACGGATATTGAGCATCCGGCAGTTTCCATCTCCGATATGTCTATTCCTTCTTCTACAGAGGGGGAGAAAAGGTTCCAGCCTTTCTGGAAAGAAACGGGATTGTCAAATTCGTCAGATTCTTCCTCAACTGATTCTGTGGTAGACGGTTGAGAAGTTTCTTTTTCATTATTACAACCGTAAAGCTCATTTAATTTAGCGATAGTGGTCATACCGACATACCCTGTTCCTTTTGTTAGGTTCCAAAAAGAGAGAACATCCTCTTTATATTTTTCCTGGAAATTAATAACGGCCTTTAAGGTATTTGTATCAAAATTTCCGCTAATTGTTCCTTGATGAAAACCTTCTTTTTGCAAGGCTTTTTGTAAAGCGGTGACATCGTTTCCGGAATTCCCATAGCTTAAATTGTTCTTAAAATTATAACACCATGCTTGATCATTATCTGTTTCTGTTTGGTCCATTTGATAGAGTTGCTGTTGAAGTTGAGATATTTGCTCCATTAACTGATTTATTCTATTTTTAAGTTCTGAAGCGGTTAATGCGTCTGTTGGATTGGGGAATAAGAATATAGATAAAGATATTAATAAAGAGGTTGTAAGAATTATTTTTTTATTCATATTTTTTGCTGAAAAACAGCAATTAATTATAATATAATTCGACTTTATTAATTATATATAATAATTTTAATTTTTACAAACTTATATTTGGAAAAATTAAAGCTGCGTTCTAAAAATTCAGGATAAGAACATATATAATATCTTGGGCTAAAAAATAAAAGCGCTTCTTTTTATTAAAGCGCTTTTGGTTTGGATCAACGGTCAGCCAATCTCTGATCTTTAGGCATGGTTTGGATATCCAGGCCGGGCATAGCTTCGCGCAAGCCAACTGAAACTTCGGCCAAAATTTCCGGATTATCATAATAGGTTACCGCTTTGACAATCGCTTTAGCTCTGGCTTCCGGCTCTTTTGACTTAAAAATTCCCGATCCCACAAATACGCCTTCGGCTCCCAACTGCATCATCAAAGCAGCGTCAGCTGGCGTAGCTATACCTCCGGCTGCGTAGTTAACTACCGGCAGCTTGCCCAATTCTTTTACTTCCTGAACCAGCTTAAGGGAAATGCCCAGTGCTTTGGCTTCGGAAGTCAATTCATCTTCTGGCATGTTCTGGATCTTGCGAATTTCGTCCAGCACTTTTCTCATGTGCCTGACAGCTTCCACCACGTTGCCCGTGCCAGCTTCCCCTTTGGTGCGAATCATGGCAGCTCCCTCGCCAACGCGGCGCAATGCTTCCCCGAGATCCCGGCAGCCGCAGACGAAAGGAATTTTGAAATCGTGCTTCCAGACGTGATGTTCTTCGTCGGCGGGAGTAAGTACCTCTGATTCGTCGATATAGTCCACGCCCAGGGCTTCTAGAATCCTGGCTTCCATAAAATGTCCTATGCGACATTTAGCCATCACCGGAATGGATACCACTCCCATGATCTGCTTGATAACGGCGGGATCGGCCATCCGGGCCACTCCGCCTGCCGCCCTGATATCCGCTGGCACTCTTTCCAAAGCCATAACGGCACAGGCTCCTGCTTCCTCGGCAATCTTGGCTTGCTTCGGCGTAACTACGTCCATAATTACTCCGCCTTTTAGTGTTTGGGCCAATCCTGTCTTTACTTTCCATGTTCCAATTTCCATTTCTCCATCTCCTTTTTAATGTACTCTGGGATATAATACAATGTAAACCGAATCTATGTCAACATCGGGAACAAAGTATTGACAGATTGTTTATTTTAATATATACTTGAAAAGTAATTGAATCTCATAGCTTATCTCAAAAGGATCTACGAGACCAACCGGTCTTTTTTTGTTGCCTTGATTGCGCAGACAGATAACAGCCGGCTCTTACAGAAATTATGGCAATGAGAAGTTTCAACAGCAGAAAACCAAGAAAACCCTTGTTTCAATCTCACTATCGGGGACCGGGTCATTTTGGTTTGGGCAAAAGAAAGCAGATTGTAAGGCATCAAAAAACAATAAACCCGGCCAGGTTTGTTAACAAGGCGATTCGAGGCGAAGAAGCCGAAGTTTATCTTCCCAAACATCGATTTGAGGACTTTAAGATCGATCGCCGCCTGGCAAGGGCTGCAGAGGTCAGGGGCTATTCGGCTCCAATGCCCATTCAAGACCAAATTATTCCCCTCATTGTCGAAGGTTTTGATGTTGTTGGGATAGCGGATACGGGTACCGGCAAAACAGCCGCTTTCCTTTTACCGCTTATTAACAAGATCCTACGCTATCAAAGAGAAAAGATTTTAATTATTGCCCCAACCAGAGAGCTCGCAATTCAAATTGATACAGAGTTCAAGCAATTTACCAGGGGAATGAGAATCTTTTCTGTTTGCTGCGTAGGAGGCGTGAGCATAGGCAGGCAGATATCGGATCTTCGCAGAAATCACAACTTGATAGTTGGTACGCCAGGGAGGATAAAAGACCTCATGGCGAGAAGGATGATAAACCTGTCTTCGTTCAACAGCGCTGTTTTGGATGAAGCGGACAGGATGTTTGACATGGGGTTTATCAAGGATACCCGCTGGATAATGAACCAATTGCCCAAAGCGCGCCAGACGCTCTTTTTCTCGGCCACTATCTCATACGACATAGAAAAGATTATCAGGGAATTTACCAATAATCCCGTCAGGGTTTCCCTTAAAACCAGGGATACCTCAAAAAACGTTGAACAGGACGTCATCCGGGTGGAAGGCGGAAGGAGTAAACTGGACATCCTCAACGAGCTTATGAGGCGGGAGGAATTCAACAAGGTTCTGATCTTCGGGAGGACAAAGCGAGGGGTGGAGAAGCTCTCGAGAATGCTTCGCGGCAGCGGCTTCAAAGCAGAATCTATCCACGGAAACAAGAACAACGCTCAGCGCCAAAAAGCGCTCGGCATGTTCAAGGATAACCGCATCAAAATATTGGTGGCTACCGACGTAGCCGCAAGAGGCATTGATGTCGCTGATATCAGCCACGTCATCAATTACGATGTTCCTGCAACCTACAATGACTATATTCACCGCATCGGGCGTACCGGCCGGTGCGACAAGAAGGGAATGGCTCTCACCTTCGTCGATTAACAACAGCAGATATTAATCGAAGAAAATGGAAATAAGAAATATAGCCATTATCGCTCACGTAGACCATGGGAAAACCATGCTTACCGATGCCATATTGCGGCAGATGGGTTTTGCCGATAGCGAAACGAGCATGGATTCGAACGCGCTGGAAAAAGAGCGCGGCATCACGATTTATTCCAAAAATGCCGCGGTAATATGCAAGGGGACCAAGATAAACATAGTGGATACTCCGGGCCATACCGATTTTGGTTCCGAGGTGGAGAGAGTCCTCCGTTCCATCGATTCCGTGCTGCTGCTGGTAGACGCCCAGGAAGGCCCCATGCCCCACACTCGCTTCGTTTTGAAAAAGTCCTTGGAACTGGGATTGCGCCCGATACTTATAATCAACAAGATAGACAAGGCGGCAGCCGATCCGAATCGCGTGTACAATGAAGTGTTCGATTTGTTCGCAGAACTCGGGGCGTCAGAAGAACAACTAAACTTCCCCGTTATTTACGCCGTCGCCAAAGACGGGGTCGCAAAACATAATCTCACAGACAAGGCGACAGACATTATGCCCGTGCTGGATACCGTCTTGGACTACGTTCCCGCCGCTTCGACGGACAACGACGAGCCCTTCAGGGCCCAGCCCTTCAATTTAGCTTACGACAATTTCCTGGGCAGGCTGGCCATCATCAGGGTATACAGCGGAAGCGTTAATGTCGGCGATATCGTTTACGTCAAGAACGGCTCCAAGGGAAGTGTCAGCCACCGGGTGACGAAGCTGTTTACGTTCGAGGGCATTGCCAGGAAGGAAGCGGAAAGTGTCGGAGCCGGGGACGTAGCCATGATAGCCGGCCTCCCGGACGTTTTCATCGGGGACACTCTGGCCAAGTCTCCGGACGAGAAATTATTGGAGGGAATTTCCATAGACGAGCCGACCATAAAGCTCGCTTTTTTGGTAAACGATTCTCCGTTCGCCGGCCGCGAAGGAAAATTCTTAACGAGCAGGCAAATCAGGGAGCGCCTGGAAAAAGAGCTTGAGGTAAACGTAGGGCTAAAGATAGACTTCAATTCTCAGTCTGGGGAAAGCTTTACCGTTTACGGCAGAGGCGAGCTGCACATAGCCGTTCTCCTGGAGAATATGCGCCGGGAAGGGTATGAGCTCCAGGTGTCCATGCCCCAGGTTATTATGAAAGAAATTGACGGCAAGGACTGCGAGCCTTTCGAGGAAATCGTAGTTGAAGTGGCCCAGGAGTTCCAGGGGATAGTCATCGAGAAGCTGAGCTTGAGAGGAGCCAAGCTGATGCAGATGGAGCTGAAGGGAAGCCATTGCTTCATGATATTTGAGGGCCCGAGCCGCGGCTTATTCGGCTACCGCAACCAATTCGTTATAGACACGAAGGGAAACGGTATTTTAGCCAGCCGGTTTATCGAATACAGGCCTTATGCTGGCAAGATTTCCCACAGGAAAGCAGGCTCGATGATTTCCGGATTTACCGGCAAAACATTGGCCTATGCGCTTGATAACCTGCAAGAAAGAGGGACCTTGTACGTGGGGGCGAATACCGAAGTTTACGAGGGAATGGTGATCGGAGATACGACAAAAGGGGATCAAATGACGGTAAATCCCATAAAGGGAAAGCATCTCACCAATACGCGCGCAGCCGGCTCGGACGACGCCATTAATTTGACTCCTCCGAGGATTATAACCATTGAAAGCGGGCTGGAATTAATAGATAAGGACGAGTATCTGGAAATAACGCCAAAAAGCGCGAGGATAAGGAAGAAGCATCTTAAGGAAACGGATCGCGCGAAGGCCAGAAGAGATCGACCCT
>CAYXTC010000024.1:0-7577 GCA_964468405.1 uncultured Candidatus Saccharibacteria bacterium
GCGTACTGAATGGCCTCCCCTATCTCAAAGTCTTTATTAAAAAAGTTTGCCTTAATTAAAACAAGCACTCCCTCAGAACTCACGGGAAGCCACTCTGTAATCCCCTGAATAATCCCGGAAATAATAGATTCTGCCATTACTAAGATTCTATAACATTCTGGAATAATAAAAAAGCGCCTAAAACTTAATGTCTTAGGCGCTTACGTTTTTAAAAAGAACAGCTGCTGCTGAAACTTGTCGTCGGCCACAACCCGACCGGAGGCATAGAGGACTGGTTACCAGTCCATTTTGGCCTTCCCGACGTTGGTCGTGCCGCCGATAACGTCACCTCCCTCCGAAAGTCGAACCTGATCGGTACCTCCCTCGACACCCTGCAGAACATCGGTGTGGGGACCATGGACCTGGTTGTCGGGATCGGAACTGATCTTCAGATTCTGATCAACGGCCGGGAAGTCGCTGCTGAGATCTGGCTTATCCACGTTTACTCACCTCCTCTCGCTTTTCTAGAGGTATTTAGTTGTTAAACCGAGACCTTCTCGGTTTGCTACTTCCCTGATAACATTTTCTAATATTTTTGTCAAAGAATTATTATCGGCTGTCTTGGAGACAGATTATATTAAATAAAACGGAGAAGGTATAGAAAGGGCCTACCAATAAAGGAAAACTCTATTTCTTTCCCCTCCCCTGCCGTGTTATAATCAAAATAATTATGCATACCCCAGCAGACTGGTGGAAAAAAGCATTTGATAAAGACTATTTTGATTTTTTAAGCGAACTATTACCTCCAGCTCGCAGCAAAAAAGAGGTGCGTTTTGCAATAAAAGCTCTCAATCTCAAAAAGAACAAAATAGTACTTGATGCCCCTTGTGGTTATGGCCGCCATTCTTTCTTTTTTGGCAAAAATGGAATTTATACAGTCGGCGTTGATTATTCTTCTTTCTTTATTCAAAGAGCCAAGGAGCGCTGTAAAGACGTCTCCCATTACACTGAGTTCCATCAAATAGACTTAAGAAACATTTCTTACAAAAATCGCTTTCACGCAATAGTTAATTTTTTTTCTTCTTTCGGCTACTTCAAAGATAGAGATAACGAAAAAGTTCTAACGATATTCTATAATGCCCTTAAAAAAGAGGGGGGTTTATTGTTAGATCTGCCTAACGCCCCGCGCCTTATTAAACAAATCCCAACAAAAGAGAAGTTTACAACCTCAAGTGGCTCCCTATGCGACGAGATAGCAGAACTAGACGCCGAGAAAATGACAGCCCTTTTACGCTTCACAATTATGCGGGGAAAGAAAAAGCGAGTGGTTAGAGGAAAACTAAGGCTATATACTTTACCGGAAATAAAAAGAGTTTTGAACAAGATAGGATTTAAAAACATCTCTGTAGCAGGAGCCTTCTCGGGTAAACCCTATAACCCCAAAAGCCCTCGGATGATAATCATTGCAAAAAAATAGCCCCATTTGTTATGAGGCTATTGGGATTTTTTATTTAATTTTCACCCCCAGAAAAGGCGAAATAATGGCAGTCTTTCTTGGGATCAACTAAGCTGTCTACAGGGAAAAAACCATGCTCGTAAAAACTTTGGCAAACAGGATGGGGAGCATCAATCCTCCCATATTTTTTAAAAGCTGCCAAACGGCATAGTCCTCGACAGGTATTCCCATAGACACAATTGCCACACACGCCCTTAAGCCGTTTCCGGTTTAATGAACGGAGTTCAGCGAACAAGGAAGATTTATGCCAGATCTCTCTTAGCGAGTCCTCTCCCGCAATTCCCGCAGTGAGGCCGGGCTCCTCCGAACTATAATGGCATAAACCAATAGATCCATCTACTCCCAGACCTATCATGCGCACCCCCCAAAGACACGCAGGGTAAATAGGAATATCGGAGGGGATAAGTGCTCGTGGAATAGCTACCACGATTTCCTTCTCTGGGAAAGAACCGCTGAGCTCATGCCACATCTTCCAATAACGACTGCTTAAAAAATTATAGACTTCTCCAAATGACAAGGCCCACTTTCTTCCCTCGGAGGTAGCACCTCGCCCTTCTTCGTTCAGTATGGGGAGCAACCGATGATTTGCATCCCATTCAGAAAGGGCATAAAACGCAATTTCTTCTACATCATTAATATTCTTTCGATTAAGAACGGTGACGACAGATACTGATAGATCTGCTTTCCGTAAAAATAGAATCCCCCGTACCGCAGCTGAATGGGCCCCCCCTACTCCACGGAATTCATCATGAACTTCCGGTAGGAGGCTATCAATGCTTATCGAGAATCCTATATTTTCTTTGTAGGGAACTAGACGCGCTACTATCTCTTGGTTTATTAACGTCCCATTCGTCTCGACATTTACAGTAAGGCCCTTCTGGAGAGCGTATTCTATTAAACTAATCGCGTCAGATCGGGTAAATACTTCGCCACCGCCAAAGGTAACCGTGCGACCACCGAACTCAGCAAATTCTTTAATTACGTCTAAGATAATCTTTCCTGGTAAAAGGCAAGGTTCTGTGTCGCCGGAATTACGAGCGCAATGAACACAGCAAAGATTGCACTTATTCGTCGTCCCTATATTAAGCATTTCTGGGTCACCACAAATCGTCGCCAAAAGACGGTTAAATTCTTGACCGTGCATTTCGATTCTCCTAATGACGAATACCAAGAAAAAAGGGTGCGGTTTTAAAATCCGCACCCCTTCATTTTACGCAGGTTGAGCTTCGTGCTCTCCGCGCCTGGAGCGAACGCCTGTGCCCGAATCCGGGCACATACTTGCTCCAATAAGCGGATCCTGTTCAAGCTCACGCGCGAGAGCTACTTTCTCAATCTGTTCATCTGTCAGTTCGACGCCGTAAGAAGCCGCTACGGCTCCTGGAGTCTCGAGAAAGTCCTCTCTCATCTCCACGCTCGAACGCAAAGCACTGATAAGATCCTTCATCGCCATTGATCATCACCTCCTTTCGCTTTTCTAGAGGTATTTAGTTGTTAAACCGAGACCTTCTCGGTTTGCTACTTCCTTGATAATATTTTATAATATTTTTGTCAAAGAAAAAGCCCTTCTTTCTAAAAGGGCTTTTATTATCCCTGACACCCGTCAATTAAGCCGACGATAAGGCTTACAAAAAAGATTGCCAGGACAATAATTCCTAAAATGCCAAAAAGAACATCAGAGCAGACCTTCTTTACGATAGAAAACACCCTGTTTTTTTTCATTTCAGCACAAGTAGTAGATGGCCAGAATCAAACCAGCACCGATAAGCATTATCAGAAACAGCTTTTCTAAAATAAAAAGTATCAAAGCGGTGCGGAGCGTCAAAAATCGGTTCTTTCTTTCTTCTCTCTCAGAAGCCAGATCTTCAAAACCATGATTTTCTTCGATGGGCTTTTTCATTTTCTCTCCTGTCTTAGATTTTAAGGTCCTGCCTCCACATTAACTCTTATTGCCTTAAAAATCAAAAAAAAGACCCGGGTTATCGGGTCTCCGTGTTTTTATCAACAAGATCTCTGGCCCTTCTGATAAGATCCATAAGAGTTTCAAACTTAAAGGGCTTGGTGAGATATCTCCAGGTTCCTATTTTTTCTGCAAACAACTGGTGCCGCCTGCCGAGATTGGCAGTTATCATTATAATAAGAGGTAATTTTCTGGGATTTTGACCCTTCCCGGTCGTTTTTGAAAGACTTTCCATAACCAGAAAGCCCGACCTCATTGGAAGCATCATATCAAGCACAATCAGGGCCGGACGATGCTCGGAGAACTTCTTTAAAGCATCTTCCCCATCTCTCGCGGTAAGACACTCTAGATGAAGATCCTCTTCAATTTGCTTGACAATATCGAAAAGAATGTCTCTATCGTCATCAACCACCAAAACCTTGCTGCCATCAAATTCGTCTGTCATTTCTTTTCTCCTGTTTTTTTGGATTTCAAGGGACTGGTTTTAAATTAAACCTTTTTTCTAAAAAGTCAACAAAAAAAAGAGCCCAGGAAAATATCCTGGGCTTTGTTTGGCCCTCTCGGGCTTAATGATTATTCCTCTGCTTCATCGTCGTATCTGAAAGTATATCCTCTCGTTCGAGGAAGGGGGATCAGAACATCGGGGTATGAGGTAACCGTAACATCTGATTTCTTTGCAGTAGGATTGCGCCGCCTGAACTCTCTTGCCATCTTGTCGGGATTATCTCCGGCAATTCTGTCAACTTTATCAGCCGCTTCTTTGCCGGTTTCGTGCTTTGTGAGAAAAGCTGCTAAAACCCCGACAGCGAGGCCAACAGGCCCGCCGAAGGCAATAGTGTAAAATACGCCACATCCCACTCCTCCAATGATAGACGCTGCAGTTCCAGGTCCGTCCCTGACAGTCCTGCATCTTTTTTTCATAATACACCTCCTTTCATTTGGCAACGCCTCTGAAAGTAGTCCTCATTCGAACTCTTTGACCGCGGGGGAAGAGCAAGTCACTGTTCTCCACAACAACGCCAGCCGTGTCACTAGACGCGGCAACAGAACCTTTCCCAGCATTGCTCTGGATAAAGGTCATGATCTGCGCGGTGTGATCCTTCGAGATGCCCTGCAAGGTTCTCATCCTTGCACGATCTTTCTCGATGGCGAGTTCTCTGCTCCTCTGATCCAGCGTCCTGTGCAATAACTCAGTAGCGGCCGGAGGATCAGTCTTCGCCAGGACAGCAAAGGGGTTCTCACTGAACACAGGAGGAAGCATCATGGGATCGCTTCCCACCAAAGGGTCCCGGAAACGTCGTGCAAGATGGTTCATCATACACCTCTCTTTCTGGAGTCTAGAGTATTGGAAGGTACTATCTCGACAGTAATATATTATTTCTTTTTTGTCAATGGTTTTGGTAATGTATACAGACATATTGCACTTTTTCAGATAATCTGAGGGCATATGAAAACTATGCCCAAATCAACAAAAGAAGAAAAGTTTCGCTGGATAAAGCCGATACTGGACAAAGAAGTTTCCATTAAGAACATGGTCAAGGTTTGTCCTTTTTCCAAACGTTCGCTGAAAAACTGGCTGGCCGTATTCCGCGAGTCCGGCATAGGCGGGTTGGAAAACAAATTGAATGTGGGAGGCCCGTCCTTCCATAAAAGTATCCTCCTTTCATTTTAAAGAGCAATAAACTATTTAGAGATTAACACAAAATATTTTTTGTCAATAAAAAAAGGGGGAGATAAATTATCTCCCCTTTCTTGAATTTAATCACCGCCCTCTGCGGACAATTATGCTTAACCCGCCTAGAGCAAATAGTGCCAGTGTAGCAGGCTCGGGTACAATCAGGTCTCCGGCGTTAACGTTAGCGCCGTTAACAAGTATGTCTTCGACCAAGAAGGTCCCGGCCTCGGGCACATTGAACCCAATATCGTAACTTCCATTCCCAATAGGGAACGAATATGCTCCGTTATCAAAGGTTTCTCCGGCGCCAACAACAGTGTTGGTATCAGCCAGAAATACTTCGTAGGACACGTTCCCGAGTGATTCACGCTGGGAAGATCCCACATTAAAGGGATCCCAGGAATTGTTGCCGTTCTTGTCCTCAAAAACTAAACCGAGAATGTAAGTTTCTGGTCCAGTTCCTGGAGTGGCAAAATCCTGCGTAGCCCAGTACTTCCCGCCTAAATTCCCTGCGTGGTGACCGAAAGCCGTAAAACTAGGATTCATAAGGTTATTACGGTGGCCATCACTATTCCACCAAAGCGCATGATCTGACTCAATTTCGGACTTATTACTCGAAACCTCAGCGATCTGGTCTTCAATTTGATCTAACAGATCTTGCAATTCGCTGAGATCCATATCGCTGATATCAGCTGTCGAGGAGGGGCCCCGGTAAAGGACGTTCTCACCCCAAGAAGACCAGCTGTAGCCTACATGATTAAGACGGTTTCCAGGATTCTCCCCGGTGAATCCGGTACCAGAGTTTTCATAATGAGAAAATTCGTCATTAATTCCCATCCACTCATTGTGGTTCTGGGCAGCGCGTCCAACAAGGGGGCTGTAAGCCAAAGGATGAGTGGAAGACTCATTATAGGATGTACCTTGAATTAAATTCTCTCCAGCCGGATCAACGCGTGCCCGGTTAACCAACCGCATCATGTACAAATTCCAGTCAGTAGGTGTCTGGGGAGAAGTGGAGGCAGCTAAAGCCTCGTCTGTCTCAAATGCCATAACTGAAAAAATCAACACCAGTATTGCCTTCAGCAAAAAGTTGGAAAAGGACTTCATTGGATCCGCTCCTTTCTTGAAAAAACAGGTTATTTGGTTGGCAAGGTTCTACCCTTTGCATACTCCTTTATTTAAACTATGTCAAATTATGATTGGAGGAGAAAATTGAAAATAAACCCGAAGTAAAGAGGTTCGGGTTTCTATTTATATCCCAAAACCGGCTTCTCCGCGTTTCATCACCTCCTCTCGCTTTTCTGGAGATATCCGGAAAAATGTGGGAGGACGGGCCTCCCACAAAAAATTTGTAATTCAACTTAAAAAGTGTTGGAATAAAATATTAATCTAAAAACTATTTTAATAAAAGAAGGTTTCATGAATAGAAAGAAAACAAAACCATTTGTTATCAAGATATACTGCTCTAAATGCAACAGCCTGTTATACCTTTACGAAAAAGAGGGCCCCGGGGCCCTAGTGAAATGTTATACTGATAAAATCTTGAAAGATAACACAAGCGGCGACCTAAGATGTCCGCAATGCCACCAAAAATTTGCCAGATTGGCGAGATATCACAACCGTCCGGCTCATAAGATTATAGGGGGTAAGGTTGTCGTCAAAGGACATTGCGGTAAATAAATTAAGGTAATCGGCTTTCCCTTTTCTATATTATTGTCCGTAAAAAGAGTATTCTCGGCTCCAAACTAATTAACCTTATCTCCCTCTCTCAATTTGCGAGGGGTCTTCTAAGATGATTTCCGGTTTGCCCTGGTATTCTTTTATTTCTCCCATAACCCTGACGGTTTTATTCAAATAATAGTCCTCTGGTTTTTGGACAAACTTATACTGATCGGAGCTAAAGATTACTGCCACAAAACAATGATTGGGATAGGGATTTTCAAAATTCAAAAAGACAGTATTGCTTTTCAGGTCGTGATAAGTATCAACTACTCTTCCTTCAATAATCAATTCCCTGCCTAAGTATTTTCCGGCCTGGCAGGCACCGACCACGTCATACCCCAGTTTTTCCGTAGTTAATTCTTCCCATTGAAATTCTGTTATCTCTTCTTCCGCGGTTACCTCTTTCTGCCCCCATTTGCAGCCTGCCTTATCATCTTTTGCCTCTTTTTCAGCTTCAATGATCTCCTCTCGATATTTCACATCTTCCGGAGAAAAACGAGCCACAGCCAATCCTTCTCTAACTAGCTCCAGACTGATATTTTTATCATCAAGAAAAACATATCTTAAATAACGGCAATACTGGTCTAAGTCTTCTTTCCCTTTCTCCAGTTTTACTTCTTTGTTCAAAATTAACTCTTCCAGCCTGGTGTTTGCCGCCTCATAGCAAGGGTACCCCCTTTCGTCAGCGTCAATTCCTAAAATCCTTACCGAATAACCGCCCTCTATGA
>CAYXTC010000025.1:0-7370 GCA_964468405.1 uncultured Candidatus Saccharibacteria bacterium
GGGGCGGACTGGAGCCGGCCGGATTTGAACCGACGACCTTCCCGGTGCGACTGGGACGCTCTTCCTGCTGAGCTACGGCCCCGATTTTAAGTTATCAAACAACTAAGAAAAAACTTATCATTTAATTTGTTCAATGTCAACTATTCCTTCTCTTCCCAAATCCCCTCTTGCTTTCTGTCTTATAAGCCAAATTGAAGTTTGTCCCCTATCCCAATTCCTTTCTTCTGACATATTCCTCCCCTAACTTCTAAAACATATTTTGCCTTCTCGCCAGGGGAAATCTTAGGACAATCCCTCTGACAAGGTTGAGCATTTTCTTTAATGAAAACAACTTCTCTATCTTTATTTACCCAGATAATATCCAAGGGAAAAGACACCCCCTTCATCCAGAAAGATCTTTCTTTTTCTTCAGAATAAATAAAAAGCATACCCTCCTTCTCGGACAGGCTTTCTTTATTTTTCAACCCCTGGAGCCTCTCTTCTTTGGTGCTTGCTATTTCTACATTAAAGCAATTTTCTTCGAAACAGACAGTTTGGTTTTTCTCTTTCATGATAATTATGCCGCCTAAAACTATAACAGAAAGGACAGCAATAAGAATCCACCGAATCATATTTAAAATCCAGTAAATTCTTTAATTTCTTTTATGGAAAGGGCTTTTAGGCTCCCCTTGCCGTTGGAAAGAGTTATGCCCACTAATCCTCCTTTAATGTTAAAAAGCGGGCTTCCTTTCACTGACTCTTCTTCTTGGATGCTGGTCTGGACAATCTTTTCCCCGTAATTTTTAATGATCCCTTCGTTAACTAGCCTCTCATATCCTTTTTCTAAAACCACATTGGCTATAAAGAAAACTCTCTGGCCGAATCTCAAACTCCCGAACTCTGCAAACTTAACCGGAGCCAGATCGTCTCTCTCCAGTTTTATCAGGGCTAGATTATTATCTGAATCCTTCTTTAAAATCTGATAAGCAGATTTTTCTTTCTCTACCGAAAAAGAAAAGTTTCCTCCGGCAGGAACTAATTCTGCAAGAGTCACCACAAGGCCGTCTGCTGTTACCACTACCCCAGAGCCCCGGAGTTTTGACCCCAAACCGCTAACACTCTCTACCGCTACAAGGCTTTTTTCCACTTCAGGCACTACCTGCTGCAGGGCCTCATTTTCTTGGATAATAATTTCTTTTTGCTCAACCACCTCTACGGGTCTCTGCTCAAGCCTGTATTCATAAAAAAGAGGCCTTTCAATGAAATAAGGCCAAAGGATTTGGTCTGCGAAAATACCGCCTGCTACACCAAAGATGAAGACGGCAACAATTTTTGCTAAATTTCTAAGCATTATTTAAGATTTGGATCCAATCTTCTTCTTTTTCACCTCGCGAGGCGCCTTAACCATAATTTGCTTGCCCTCCGCTTCTACATTAACTTGGTCTTTTTCTTTGATAAGACCTGCTACCATTTTCAAAGATAAAGGGTTAAGCACCCTCTTCTGGATAACCCTTTTTAAAGGCCTGGCCCCCAGATTAGGATCGTATCCCAACTCTGCGAGAAGCTTTTTGGCTTTTTCTGAAACTTTTATCTTAATATTCTTCTTGGCTAAGCGATTGGCTACTTTATCAAGTTCTAAATCCACTATTTTCTTAATCTCCTTTCTGCTAAGATAATCAAAGATAATGGTTTCGTCTATCCTGTTGATAAACTCGGGTCTAAACTTTTCTTTAAGCGAATCCATCACCTTTTCTCTAAGATTCTCTCTCTGCTCTTCTTTTTCTCTGGCAAAACCAAGAGAGCTCATTTCTGCAATATATTCTGAGCCGATGTTGGAAGTCATAATCAAAATAGTGTTTTTGAAAGAAGCCACTCTTCCTTTAGCGTCTGTCAATCTTCCGTCTTCTAGGATCTGCAGGAGAATATTGAAAACTTCAGGGTGCGCCTTTTCTATTTCATCAAACAAGATAACACTATAGGGTCTCCTTCTGACCTTGTCTGTTAACTGGCCTCCTTCTTCGTGGCCCACATAACCCGGAGGAGAACCGATTATTCTAGAAACCGTGTGTTTTTCCATATACTCTGACATATCAAGACGGATCATTGCATTTTCGTCATTAAACAGGAAGGCAGCCAGGGCTCTGGCTGTTTCTGTTTTCCCTACTCCTGTGGGGCCTAAGAAGATAAAAGAGCCCAAGGGCCTGTCTTCTTCTGATATCCCGGCTCTTGATCTGCGAATAGCGTTGGATATGGCCTCTATGGCCTGACTTTGACCTACCACCCTTTTGCTGATAATATTCTCCATCTTCTCCAGTTTTTTGGCCTCCTCTTCAATGAGGCGGGTGACAGGAATGCCTGTCCAGCGGGAAACAATTTTAGCAATATCTTCCTCTTCCACTTCCTCTTTAAGAACTCTTCTGTTTTTTTGAATCCTAGCCAACTTCTTTTCTGCTTTCCTAACCTCTTTCAGTAATTCCGGGATCTTCCCGTATTTAATTTCTGCTACCCTCTGGAGGTTGGCTTCGCGCTGGGCAATCTCAGCCTGAAAGTTAAGATTGTCTATTTCTTTTTTAGTATCTTTAATCTTTTGAATAAGTTCTTTTTCATTCTTCCATTTCATCTCAAAGGCTCTGGCTTTTTCTTTAAGATCTGCCAAAGAACGCTTAATGGCTGTTAATCTTTTCTTCTGCCCCTCTTCTTTTTTAAGGGCCTCTTTTTCTATTTCCAGTTTCTGGATCTCTCTTTTTAACTCATCAAACTCAGTAGGCTCTGACTCTATCTCCAGCCTCAAAGCAGACATTGCTTCGTCAACAAGATCTACTGCTTTATCGGGCATAAATCTGTCAGTTATATATCTGGATGCCAGCTCCGCAGCAGAAACAAGGGCTGCATCTTTTATTTTAAGCCCGTGATGAACCTCGTATTTTTCTTTAATGCCCCGAAGGATAGAAATAGTATCTTCCACAGAGGGTTCTTTAACATAAACCGGCTGAAATCTTCTCTCTAGGGCGGCATCTTTTTCAATGTATTTTTGATATTCTTTCAGGGTAGTGGCGCCAATGGCCTTAAGTTCTCCCCTGGCTAGGGCGGGCTTTAAAAGGTTGGAGGCGTCAATGGCGCCTTCTGCCCCTCCTGCCCCCACGAGGGTGTGAAGTTCGTCAATAAAGAGAACATAATTACCGTCTGCTTTTTTTAGTTCCCTTAAAAGAGCTTTTACTCTTTCTTCAAACTCTCCTCTATATTTAGTGCCTGCTACCAAAGTCCCCAAATCCAGCCTTATAAGATCTTTGTCTTTTAGGCTTTCTGGAACATCTCCTTTTGCTATCCTGCTGGCCAACCCCTCAACAATAGCAGTCTTTCCTACTCCCGCCTCGCCGATAAGTACCGGGTTGTTCTTGGTCCTCCGGGAAAGCACCTCCATCAACCTTCTTATCTCGTTTTCCCTACCGATAACAGGGTCCAACTTTCCTTTGCGGGCAGAGTCTGTAAGGTTGGTTGTATATTTCTCAATAACCTGATATTTAGACTCGGGATTAGGATCTGTGATTCTCTCCCCTCCCCTTATCTCATCCAAGACCTTAGTGGCCGAGATATAGTCCAATTTGTCGCTTTCTGCGCCGTTAACACCTCCTTCTGCTTTCAAAAAAGAAGCCTTTTCCATAATTTCTTTCGCCTTGCTCTCAACTGAAAGAAGGGCTAAAAACAGATGCTCCACAGAGATAAAGTCATCATTCATCTTCATAGACTCTTGCCCTGCTTTTTCAATAACTTTGGCCATATCCTGGGTAAGGTAAAACTGGCCGAAGGGCTGTGAGCCGGAGGAGGCGGACAGATTGTTTAAAGCACTTCCTGCCTTCTTTTCCAGTTGCGCTACATCCACCCCCATTTTCTTAAGCAAACTCAAAACCACGCTACCTTCCTGAGAAAAAAGCGAAAGTAAAAGATGAAGCGTATCAATCTGCTGCTGCCCTCTGGCTTGAGCTACAGACTGAGCATTTATAATTGCTTGTTGAGCTTTGTGAGTAAAATTTGCACCATTCATAATTCAAAAGCGCAGGCATGACCTGCCGTTTATTTTCTCTTTTTTTTTAACATAATCCCACTTAAAAATCAACAGTAAAAAGCGGTCCTTTTTAAAAGACCGCTTTATTTCTCGTACAAAAGATCGGGATTTGCTAAAAGGATTTTTCTTAACTTTTCAAGGGCTTTTTTTTCTAACTGACATATCCTCTGATGGCTCAACCCCATCCTTCCGGCTATTCTTTCTAAAGACTCTCCTTTCCGAGGGCCCCGAAAAGAGAAGCCATAACGATAAAAAATAACCATTATCTCTGATTGGGAAAGATTATATCTTTTACCCCCCTCCACGACACTTCTTAAGAACCAAAGGTAACCGGCGGAGCCATTTCCTCCTCGCTGGCGATCTATGACTTCAGACAGCATCTCCAGTGTAGCAGGCTCAACCTGTAAACCCTTTGAGGCTTCACGCTCTGCTTTTGCTATTTCCCGATAAGCAGAAAGATAGAAATAAGTAGAGAACTTTCTTTTTCTGGAAACATCAAATTTTTCAATACACCTTAGCAAAACAAGGTTTCCGAGAGAAACCCGCTCTGAAAAACTAAGGCGCGAAGGATAAAGACCCTTGGCTCGGGCGATAACCATAGGCAGATTGGCCCCGATAATATCCAGGCGCACTTTTTGTGCCCGCTGAAACCACAAAACCATTTGCTTGGCTCTTTTTCCGGAAACTCCTTTGGCCTGTGTTTCAATCAGTCGAGATAATCGATAACGCGCGTAATTATAGCGAAGGAATAAGATTTGCTCTTTTCGCCGACTCAAGGGCCCCCTCTGGCGACCCTTAATCTGACCGATGTTCTCTTCTTCTATTGCAGGATAAAAACCTTTCCAAATAGGTATTTCTATTGTTTCCGCTCTCTCTCCAAAAAGATCCTGTTCGGTCGAAGGATCCTTAAAACTGGGGTGGTCTACAAAAGAAACGCTTTTTGGTATCTTGCAATAAATCGCCACTTCATCTGAAGAAAGCTGAGACAAAATCCGTTTATGCATTTTCTTCTTCCTTTCTTTTGTTGAAAAAGAACTACGAATCGTTGTATTCTAACTCCCTTGGACGAAAAAGGCAAGAAAAAACGGCCTGATTATCAGGCCGTTTTATTAACTTAAAGATCCTGGGAGATGCAGTTTATCTCCCCGACAAGACGTGAGAAGTCAGAAAAAGTGAGAGACTGCGCTCCATCAGAAAACGCCCTAACAGGATCTGGGTGAATTTCCACCAAAATCCCGTCTGCGCCAGCTGCAATGCCCGCTTTTGCTAAACTAGGCACATATTCGAAGTAGCCGGCTGCGTGGCTTGGATCCACAATCACAGGCAAGTGGCTGAGCCTTTTGACAACAGGCACGGCCCCGATGTCCAGAGTAAAGCGAGTATAATTCCCAAAAGTCCTGATCCCTCTTTCGCAGAGGATAACTTCGCTCTTTCCTCCTCTGAGCAAATAATCAGCAGCAGTGAGCCACTCTTCAATAGTGGAAGCCAGCCCCCTTTTCAGGAGAACGGGCTTCTCCTGGTCTCCTGCTCTTTCTAAGAGCTTAAAATTCTGCATATTCCGCGAGCCGATCTGGAGAATATCAGCATATTCTGAGACCAACTCCACGTCCTCGGGAGAGACAACCTCGGTTACAACGGCCAGACCAGTCTGCTCGCGTGCCTCTGCTAAAAGTTCCAATCCTTCTTCTCCCAGCCCTTGAAAGGAAAAGGGAGAAGAGCGCGGCTTAAAAGCACCTCCTCTTAAGACCTCTCCGCCGAGCTCTTTGACGATCTCGGCGCAGGAAATAATCTGGTCTCTGTCTTCCACGGCGCAAGGACCTGCCATTATTATAGGCCCCCCGCCGCCGATTACTGCGTCTTTTGCCTTAACCAGAGTGTCTTCATGGTGAAATCTGCGAGAAGCCAACTTAAACGGTTTCTCAATTCGCAAAACCTTTTCCACACCAGACATACGCTCGAATATCTGAGTATCTGTCTGGCCGGTATTGCTTCCCAAGACAGCAATAACGGTTCGTTCCCGACCCGGGTTCTGCTGGGCCTCAAAGCCCTTCTCCCGAATAAGATCGCAGACGGCCTGAATCTGCTCTCCTGTCACGTCCTGTCCCATCTCGATAATCATTCTTTTCTCCTTACCTAGTTTTCAAAGAACAAAAAAACCTCTTCCGAAGAAGAGGCTGGTTTGGTTTATCCCCCAATATATTTAACTCAAACCAACCTCTTCCCCAAAAAAGGCAAAATATCCAAAAAACCAATTATTTGTTAAAAACCGATCTTTCATATTATTTGTTTTTATCACAACCCCCTGTGGTCTGTCAAGAAAATTAGCCGCTCTTTTCCCCTAAGGTAATTTCTATTGTTATCTCCTCCCCCGCCCTTAACACTTTCAGGGAAACAGTGTCCCCGGGATTGTATTCTAAAACTATATCAGACAAACTTTTTTCCTCAGTAATCTTTTTCCCGTCAAACCCCAGAATAATATCCCCGGACATAAGACCCGCCCTATCTGCCGCAGAACCCGGAACTACTGCCGGCTCCTTTTCTGCCCCGCCCCGAATCCATGCCCCGTAATCAACGGGGAGATCATTCTCTTCCTGAACCTTTTTATTTACCAGAAAATACCTAACGCCCATAAAAGCGTATGTTATCTCCCCCTTTTCTTTGACCTGGCTTACTGCTCTTTTGGCTTTGTTGATAGGTATGGAAAATCCAATACTCTGGGCCCCCGAGACAATGGCAGTGTTTATTCCCACCACCTCGCCTCTGAGATTAAGAAGAGGTCCTCCTGAATTCCCTTTGTTGATAGCGGCATCCGTCTGAATAACATCTTCGAGGGTGGCTACAAATTCTCCTCCCGTAGCCGTAACCTTTCTTCCCAAGCCGGAGATTACCCCCGCAGAAACAGTATTCCTGAACTCTCCTAAGGCATTGCCTATGGCTATTACTGTCTGCCCTATTTTTAAATTATCTGAATTTCCCATCTCTAAAACAGGAAAGGGTTCAAAATTAAGTTCTCCTGATTCGTCAACTTCTTTGTCCTGCTCTATTTTCAGGATGGATAAGTCTTTGAAGGGATCTCGGGCTAAAACTTTAGCAGAAAAACTTCTGCCGTCATTGGTAAAAACAGTATAATTTGCATCTTCTTCCAAAACTACGTGCTTGTTGGTTAAAATCATGCCGTCTTCTGAGATAATAAAGCCGGATCCTCCTCCTATTTCTTTTTTCTCCGTCCCCTTCTGTCTATACTCGGGCACTCGAAGGTCATCCGGTAAGGGACCAAAAAAATCCTCAAGATCCTCAAAAGGATTAACATAATATTCTTCCATTACAG
>CAYXTC010000026.1:0-7161 GCA_964468405.1 uncultured Candidatus Saccharibacteria bacterium
TTTTCAATCCGCTAGTTCTGTTAAGAACTGCGGCGGATTAACTTGGAAATATTCTTCCATTATACCATCCCTGTCTTACTGTCAATTGTGGAAAAACTATTGCTTAAATACTAAGCAGTTTTTCCAGGGCTTCAGTATAATTTCCCTGTTCAATATCTGCCTTTATTTCTTCTAATGTGCTGATATCTTCTTCTCTTAATGATCTGTTCTCTAGGTCTTTAACCTGGGTTTTCAGCATTTCAGCCAAAGCAGTGTTCAATTCCTCGTTTTCTGGCATTTCCACGCCCAAAGACCTAATCTCTTGAGTCTTTTCGGCTAAACTCTTTATCTCCCCTACAATCTTTTCTGTGGCCTCGGGGTTTCTTCCTACTTCCTCCTGAACAGCCTTGGCGGTCTCAGACACTGAGGCCTGATATTCGTTTATAGCGGGAGCTAAGCTGTTAACATCGTTTTGCTCCACAATCCGGCTTAATTCTGCCAGTCTTTTATTAGTAATATTGAAATCCCTTTCTAATCTGTTGGTTTCAAAGAAACTTACCCCTTTTTCTCCTGCTTTCTTTACAGAAAAGAGCATATCTCCGGGAACTGACTTCTGAGCAAACCCAAAGGCTCCGATCATTACCAAAAGCATTACAACGGAGGCAAAGGCTAATTTATGCCTAAACATCAGTTTCAACCCCAAAATCAACTCGTCTAAACTGAAAAAAGAGGGTTTTTGTTCCTCTTTTAATATTCTTTGTTTAGTCAAAATCACCCAGTTTTCTCTGGGTTTTACCTGTTTAAGTTGCTGAATTTTTGCGATAACCTCTTTTTCTTTCATAAAAGGGGTGATTTTTGCCTTCTGTTTAGTTATGACGAAAAAGCGCCTCTTTTGTTACACCCTTAAAATCAGGCTGTTTTTCTCTTGTTTTCTATCTCTTTCCTTAGGGCGTTAAGGGCCCTGTGAACTTGCACCCTGACCGCTCCTTCTGATTTGTTAGTTATGTCGGAGATCTCAGGCACAGTCATCTCATCAAGATAATACCATATCAGCACATCCTTATACTCTTCTTTAAGGTTTGACATGGCCTTTTCTGCTTCCTGTAGTTCTGAGTTGACAAATGACTTTTCCCTAGGACCTTCCTTGGGATCTGTAATAGAGACATTGTCTGCAGATACTATTTGTGTCCTACCCTTTTCCCTGTAATGGTCTACAACCAGGTTTCTGGCAACTTGGTAAAGAAAAGCCTGGGGATTGTCCACTCTCTCGTTATTATTGGTTTTTTCCCAGAACTTTAAAAAAGTCTCTGAAGTCAAGTCCTCAGCTATATCATTTGAACTTACTTTAAGATAAACAAACCTGTATATCTTTTCTACGTAGTTGTCGTATATTTTATTAAAGCTTCTTCTTATTCTGCTCATTTTATTGCTAAATATGACTGCAAAACACTAGGACATATTACATATAAACACAATGTCCTACTGACAATTATCTATGTCCTAACAGATAAATAAATGTCCTAGCGATTTCTATCTTACAATACTTTGTCCTATTGTTAAACCTGATAAGATTTAAGTCTGTAAAAAGTATCACTGCTCTCCCCTGTTCTTTCAATCAATCCCTGCTCCATCAGGCCCCTGAAATCTCTTCTTAAAGTTCTTTTGGAGGTTTCTGGAAATATCTGGCAGAGCTCCCCCACCTGTACCTTATCCCTTCTTTTCATTAATTCCAGAATTTTATTCTTCCTTGGCCCTAATTTTACTTCTTTTTTAACTTCAGGCAAGTCTATTTGTTCTTCACTGTCTTCTTTAACTGAAACAGGCGATGCTTTAGGCTCCATAGAAAAATCAAGTTTCTCCAGTTCATTTTCTTTTTCAGGAGCGTTTTCTCTGTCTAACTCCTCTTCAATCTTATTATACTCTCTCTTAATCTCTTCGATGGCAGGCAAACTGGCCCATTTCTGTTCTTTGGCAATATTAAAAAATCCTTTAAGGATCTCCAGGTTGCTTCTGACTGCTGCTTCCTTTTCTTTGATTTCTTCTTTCTTCTTATCTGAGAATCCCTGAAGATCGGCCTCCCGTTTGATCAAATCAACTAAAATCTCACTGCCTATTTCCCTTGTTTTATACCTCAAGGGATCCTTTTTGGGAAAAAGGACAGTCAGTTTATACAAATAATTAGTAAGTTGGATAAGATTGTTTTTATCCACAGATAAACTACCTTAATTGCTCTATTTTCTCCTGAAGAGAGTCCACTTTCCTCTGCATCTGGTTTAACTCTGACCTTATCTCCCTTACCTCCTGCTTAAGGCTGCTTACCTTGTTTTTCATCTGATTGATCTGCTTTTCTCTGGGAGAAAGGGTTTGGCCTGATTGTGCTTTACTTTCTTGCTCTTCTGAAGCCAAAACAGGCCCTTTTTCCTGTTCATCGTTCTCTTCTGCCACCTCCTCAAACCTTATATCCGAAGCATCTATCCTTGCCTCCGGAGGAAACAGATCTTTTTCTTCAGAGTTAAGAAAAGAGAGAACATTGCCTACTCCTGCCAAAGATCCTTTTATATCCCCCATTTTGCTGCTCATTATCCAGCCCACAAAAATGAATAAAATAAAAAGAAAAACAACCAAGGTTTTTCTTCTGCGTTCTTTTTTCTTTTCTTGATAACTTTCTTGAAAATCCATTTTTTTATTCTTTTCTACAATAAAAAATATTCAGACCTTGAAAGAAGGCATACGGGCCTAATAAGAAAACTTTAACAATTGATTAGGACAATGTCAAATAAAAAAGGGGCTCAAGCCCCTGTAAATCAGACAGCACCAGAAAACCTTGCAATATATTCATTCTTCTAGGTCAATACCAACTTTTTTGGCTATCTGATGAATTTGTTTTTCCAATTTATCAACCTTGTGGGACAGGGCCACCATTTCCTGGAAATAGGCGTCTGCTCTTTGGGCGTAAGCATCTACTGAAGACTGAAGGCCTGAAAAACTCTCTTTAATTTCTCTTCGAAATCCCTCAAAATCCTCCTTCGTAGCAAAAACTTCTTTGTTGGCTTCAATAATTTTTTGGATGTCTTTATCCTCTAACATAATTGTGTTTCTATTATAACTTTAGGGATGCCGATGTCAACTCGCCCCCCCCCGCAGGCTTAATAAACCAAAATTATTAAATCTTACTTCAAGAACTGGACCAATGCTAGAATCTACTCATTCTAACTTCTCTAACATTTTTATTATAACTTTTTTAAAATCTGGTAAGTCTTCTTTTGCTGTTTTCCAAACCCTTTCTAAATTAACCCCAAAATACTCGTGGATTAGAATATCTCTCATTCCTGAAATTTCCTTCCAGGGAACATTAGGATGTTTTTCTTTAAAGTCGTCTGGAATATTTTTAACAGCTTCCCCTATTATCTCAAGCCTCCTAATAATAGCATCTTTCATTTGAACATTGTCATCTTTATCAAGAAACTCTTCCCTGTCTACTCCTTTTGCATAGTCTTCAATCAATTCAATGCTTTCCAATATGTCTTCGAAAAAAACTGAGATATCCTTTTTCATAACACTACTTTTTGTTCTTTAAGAATATTCTTCCTCAGAGCGGGCTTTATTGTAGAATATTCGACTAAATCCACCTCTTTCCCCAGGACGTCTTCTAGGTCAATCTTCAAAGAAACCAAATCAAGCAAGCTTTTTTCTTTGCTGCTTTCAAACTCTATTAAAATATCGATATCGCTTGTTTTCCTTTCTTCTCTTCTTATATAAGAACCAAAAACCGCTGCCCTTTTAACATTATGGTTTTTTAAGATAGGTTTTATTTTCTTTTTTATCTCTGAAATGTTGTTCATAAGTCCTTTTTATTATACCAGAATAAAAATTGGTAATCAAAAGAATAAAGGTCGGGAAGGACTTTTCTAAGAAATATAAAAAAAGAGGTATCTATCTTCCTGCGGGTCAGATATATGCTTTGTCAATTTTGTTCATACTATAAGCGCTTGAGTATCTCGTCGATGCCCACCCCTCCCCTCTCTATTTTAGTAAAATCTATTACTTCCTCCCAGGATTCTTTTTTTGCATATTCTCTCTTAATTTTTTAAGAGTAACTATATTTTGCATGATTTTTAGTTAAGATTATCTTCAACTTAAGTTTAACCTATTCGGTTATTCTGCCAAGTATTCTTTGGTCGAGGTGGGTAAATTGCTGTTTTTTAAAAATTCAGGTTGATCACTACTGGTTTCTATCGGGGTAGAAGAAGCGCTTTCAGTAGAATTTGCGCCCCTATTCTCCGTCAAAGGATTTGATGAGTTATCAAATTTAGGGGTGGAAGTAGAGTTCTCGGGGTCTGCCAGGCCGGTACTCTCTTTCTGGGGAGTAGAGCTAGCCTCTTCTCCAGTAGAGCTGGTAGATTTATTGGCGGGGTTATCTTTTTTATTTAAGATAATATCTTCCACAGGTGGATCCTCGACTTCAACCCCGGGAGCCTCTGGCGTAGAACTGGCATTAGTATTGTTGGCCGAAGGAGTGCTACTGGCAGAAGATCCGTCAGATCCATTATTATTTTCTTCTTTTGCCTCAACCTCCGGTACTATACAAGAGCCATCGTCTATAGTTGCCTCAGGATCATAATTAAACGCTTTGGGATCAGTGCATCCCTTTATATCATATTCACAAGAGCCGTCATCCGTTGTGGCTTCTGGATTATAGTTCTTAGCGTCAGAATCTGTACATCCTTTTATGTCGTACTGGCAAGAACCATCATCGCCAGTGGCTTCTGGGTCGTAATTCAGGGCCTCAGGATCCGTACACCCCTCTATCTCGTAATTGCAGGAGCCATTATCTTTTTCAGCCTCGGGATCGTAATTTATAGCTTCGGGGTCTGTACATCCTTTTGTTTTCTCGGGACCCTCACCAAAAGCCTTTACCTCTATCTTATCTTCACCTTTAACTACGAAATAGATATATTCTTTCCCAGCCGCAAAAGAGGATAAGAATGACCCTGAAATATCCATTCTTTCAAGAGAGTTATGATTATTCCCAAAAAGCTCCAATCTCTCCCCTGCAAGACGATATTTCCACTCCTTATCATAAACTTTTCTTCCAGCTAAAATCTTGCCCTGGGGACCTATTAAAATATCTTTTCCGAAAGACAGGCTTTTTTCTGTTCCTGATTCCCAAACAATATCACCGCCCTGATTATACTCTCTCATTTTGGAAACTTTCTGACGAATCTGCATTCCCCAAGACCACCCCTGAAATTCTCCCCAGCTGTCAGTAATAATTATTCTGTTGTCAGAAAAAATCTTGGGAATACGGATGCTTCCATCCGCTGCCTTCTCGCTTTCCCATAATTTATTGCCTTCTGAATCGTAAGATCTAAGGGTGCGGGACACGTGACCGGCCCAGGGACTGCCAACAACAAGATATATATTGCCCTGATCGTCAACAACAGGAGAGGTGGCGTCGTGATCAAGCTTGGTCTTCCATTTACGGCTTCCGTCCGCGGGATTGTAGGCGTAGAGGGAGCCCCATCTTGCGTCTTGAAAATTCTTAAATCCCGTCCAGGAAACATAGATTGTCCCGTCTTCCCCTATGGCAGGGCCAAAACGGGCCGATCCTCCCCTGGAAACGCCTTCGCTTTTCCAATTGAGATTGCCCCGAGAGTCAACGCTATAGAGATAATCATGGTCTGTGAAATATATATTGTGATAGTCGCCTACTGCGATTTTTGAAACCCACTTTTCTTGCCCTGTGTCAAAAACCCACTTTTCTTTCCCTTCAGGATTAAGGGCGTAAACAAATCCCTTGAAGGTAGGAATATATATTGTTCCGTCAGAACCCACGGCTGGAGCATAAGGGTAATCCTCTTCTATTTCATATACCCATTCTTTCCTCCCCTCGGGACTAATAGCGAAAAGATTCCCCTTATCCCCCTCAGTACTCTCTCTCAAAGCGTAATAAATATCCTTTCCTATTATTGGCTGATGGGTCCCATATATTTTTCTATCAGAGATAGAATCCTCTAAAGCCACGCTCCATTTCTCCTCTAGATTCTCTGAAATCTCATACCTGCTTCTTCCTGTATTTTGAGCGTTTTGCTGAAGCATGGGCCAGTCAAATGCCTCCGAGGGAGAAGGAAGATAAGTCTCTCCTTTGGAGTTAGTGGGAGTAGGATTATCTCTGATTTCAAAATCAAAACTGTTAAAGTTTGTATCTTGATACTGGGAATTGGATATTCTATTCAAACTCTTTCCCTCCGGGGCAGGATCGCAGCTTTCACCTTCTTCTACAGAAACATCTCCCCAGCCTGCGGCGTCTATCCTGCCCGACTCGGCCTCTTCTGAGGTCTTCTCTTTGGGATCCCAAGGGAATACAGCCACACTGCCGTCAGAATTATTTAACTGAGAAGAAGAGTAAATCTGCCAGTCGCTGGCAGGGTTTCCCAAAACGTCAGGATAGCCCTTAAATCCTATTAAATAATACCCCTTGGCAGGAATGGTAGAACTAGCAGGAAATTGCTTGTTGCGGTAAGGATTATTCCACTCTTTTCGAGAAGAAGAGTAATAAGAAAAATACCAATCTGAGATATCAATATCTTCCTCTTTTGGGTTGTAAAGCTCTACAAACTCTTTTTCTCCAAGTTGAACTTCTGAAATAACTACATGGTCTAAGGGCTTTATCTCCGGGCTAACAGCCAATTCAACCTCCACCCTCTCTTCAAGATCCCCTGCTGAGAAGATAATGTCTGCAGAATAATCGCCAGGAGACAAACCAGAACAATTAACTAAAACACTAATATCTTGAGAACTGGTAGCAGAAACAGGGCTTATCTCAAGCCAACCCACCACAGGGGAAGAACTGGCTGTCCATTCCACTTCCTGTCCTCCAGTATCTACGCTAACTGTTTTTGTTGAAGAAGCCGCTTCCCCTCTATCAATCTCAAAATTCAGATTCTGAGGAGAAACTTCTAAAATAATATCTGGTTCAGGTTCCGGCTCAGGCTCCGGCTCAGGCTCCGGTTCGGGCTCAGGCTCTGAAGGAGAGCTATTTTCTTCTTTCGGAGTCCCTTTTATTGCACCATCCTCTCCGGAAAAGGTATGCCAGATCAAGTCCGGCCCCCTTTCCATGGTTTTTTTATCTCCGCTATCTCCCGCAGGCCATTCGGGATCAGCTTCCGCTTTGTCTTGGAT
>CAYXTC010000027.1:0-7015 GCA_964468405.1 uncultured Candidatus Saccharibacteria bacterium
ATAACATAAACACGCCCCTTTCTGCGGACGATCTTGCAATGTTTACAAATTTTCTTAACTGAAGGTCTAACTTTCATAATTCGCTTACCTGCCCAACCCGAAACTATTTGTTCCTATAAACTATTCTTCCTCTATCCTCGTCATAGGGGCTCATCTCAACCGTAACATTGTCTCCCGGTAGAATTTTAATTCTATGGATCCTTAATTTTCCAGCCAGATGAGCAATTATTTCTTTTCCGTCTTCTAACTTAACCTTAAAATTGGTGCTAGGCAGGTTTTCTAAGACAACACCTTGGGTGCGATGCGTGTTTTTATCTTTTTTTGACATTTGTAATTATATAACTTATCAAACTTTCCTAATTAAGTCAACACTCTAGAAGAAAATATCCACCCTTATCTCTTCTGGTTTTGAAGGAAATTTTCTGTTCCAAAAAGCCCCTAAATCTATTTCCGCCCTTTCCACGCCTGGTTGATTTTCCAACATAATTTTTGCTTCCTGTCCGGTTTGTCCGGCCAAGAATTTCCTTATAGCCACTAAATCTAAATCGTAATAAGCCTTGGCCCTGGCTTCAACCTTAAGATCCGCCTTCCCCACTCCTGTTTCCAGAACGGAAAATTCAAACTCTCGAGTATCCTCTTTTATCTTTTTCTTTTCTGGCAAGCTTAAGTTAAGAAGGTTGTTGGCAAACTCTCGAACATAATTCTTTTTAAAAAAGAGTCCTACCGTTTTTATTTCAATTTGGTAATTAAAGGTTTCTGTCGCCTCCCCTGCCTCAACCGAAGCACTCTCTGAAAGAATTTCCTGCCCCACGGTCTCTTCTATGATCTCGTAGTCTTCTGATGCTCTGCTCCCTAAAGAATTCCTGCTTTCCGATTTAACCTGGCTTACTACCTCTTCTCTCGCCCTGTCAATATCTTCCTGTCTAACCTGAGGCATATCACCGATATACCCCCCCTCCATGGGCTGAAAAGACCTTCCGTAAAAGGCGGTGTAGCGTTCGGTGCCGGCAAATCCAGGAATAGAAAAGGTGGTCGCTTCGATATTATACCCCTCCCCAGGCTCTGCCGCTTTTACCTCTATGTCGGTATGTCCGGGCACAAATTCTCCGCCCTCGTAATGGCCACCGGGGATAGTTTCTCTCTGAACAGAACGAAAAAGTTTGCCTGAGGCGGAAACAAATCTTGTAGAAGCCACTAAGACTTGAGGGCTGGTTGAATAAGCGTTATAAACTTTGATTACCCCTGTCGCCTTTTTCTCCTCAGACGTTTTTCCTGTAGCAGAAAACTCTTTTGTTACAGACTGCCGGACTTCAACCACTTCCCCCGGAATAACCTTAGCCACGAAATCGGCCTTTTCTTTTGAAGAGTCAACAACAATTTCTTCTTCCAGCACCAGATCTGTTGTTTGAGGATAGACCCTTACCTCTGTAGACTGAAAGAAAAACAGCCCGGCCCCTGCTACTAATAAAACAAAGACGGCCAAGATAACTATTCCTTTAACCTTTTTCTTAGAAGGCTTCTTAACTATCTTTCTTGGTTTCTCCCGGAAAGAAGATTCTTCCTTGCTTTCTCTTTTTTTAACCTCTCCCTCGGGGGGAATAATATCAAAAAATTTATTACTCATTTTTTAAGATTAGAGCACATAAACAGAAGCGGGGTGGCTTGGGTGCTGTTTATTTCTCTTGTTAAAATTTCCAGACCTTTTCCAATATCTTTGGGATAAAGTTTTTTTATTTCGGGAGAATAGGAAAACTCAGACTCCCCGAACTCTTTCGCTAAGCTTTCTTTCAGGGCCTCCTTGGCATCAGGAGTTTCTGCTCCTCCTCCCATAATGCTAAACCTGGAGAGGGCAAGACGAGCCAAATTTAAGTTACCCCTAAAACTATTGTACCAAGCCCTCCTCTCTGGGGCAAAGATATCTCTTATCTTCTTTTCTGATTCTTTTTCCAAGGCCTTCGAAGAATATCTTTCTTTAAGGTTTCTGGCTGTAGCCTCGTCAATGCCTAAATTTTCAGAAAGAGCCTCTGTAAAATTGTGCCCTCCGCTGTTGAAATCAAAGATTTCTCTGACTGCCCCGTCCTTAAAACAGATTCCCTGGCTGGCAGTCCCCCCTATATCCAGAAACAGCCCATCTTCTCTCGGGGCTATGCTTTCTGCAAGATGGGCGACTTTAACAATCTTGACATTAATCTCCTTAAAAATATTTCTTATTCTTTGAAGATAATACTTTGGAGAGAAAACAGCCATAATTTCAAAGTCAAGATTTTCTCCTTTTTGGTCTATCAGGTCGGCAATCTTATACCCATCCACCTTTTTTGTTGAAATATTAAAGGAAATCCATTCTATTTCTGCGGGCAGAATGCCGGTTTCTTTAGCAAAGCGGTCGCTAACTTTTTTGCGGGCTTGAAAAAGAATATTCTCTTTGATATTTTTCTCTTCTTTTTTTAAAATACCTTCTTTTTTATTCTTCCTTCTGAAAGAAGCCTCCGCTGTCCTGCTTTTTAGGTATAAAGGAGAAAGAGTTATTATTGCTTCCTTGTTCCTCTCTTCGCGGACTCTCTTCTTTAAAGAAGCAGGAGCCCCAGACAAAGCCACGCTTCTTTCGGCCTCTTCAACCGCTTTCAAAAGAGTATTTTTTAAAAGATCTTTAAAAAAATCCTGAGTATCGAATACGCCGTATTTTTCGTAATAACAAGAAGAATAGCCCAAGACCCTGCAGTTTCCTGCTCTCTCCTCCAGAAAAACTGCACTCTTCACTGCTTCTGTCCCTATATCAATTCCCAACAAAATTCTACCTTTTTTGTTTTTAAACAAGCCCATCTTCATTGTTTAATTATACTTTTAAAATTGCTAGAAAGGAAGCGGCTATTCCAGTATCGCCTTGATTCTTCTTACCCCTGCTCCAGAAGACTTCTCATTTACAATATTAAAGCTTCCTAATTCAGATGTATTTTTAACATGAGGCCCGGCACATATCTCTTTAGAGTAATCACCCACAGAGTAAATATTAACTTTACCGGGATATTTCTCTCGGAAGAAAGCCAAGGCGCCGGTATTTAGGGCTTCTTTCAAGGACATCTGTTCTTTTTTAACTTCCAGGCCTTCTTGGATTTTTTGGTTTACAACTTGCTCCACTCTCTCTTTTTCTTCTTCTGTCATTTTTCTAGGATAAGAAAAGTCAAACCTCAATCTCTCCGAATTAATGTCAGACCCCATTTGTTTTACCTCTTCTCCCAAAACCTCCCTCAGGGCCTGGTGCAAAAGGTGAGTGGTTGTATGAAGTTTTGTTTCCTCGTATCCTGCCCCCTTTCCCACTCCTCCGAACTTCTTCTCTGCCCCGGCCCGGGATATTTCCTGGTGTTCTTTTAGTCTTTTCTTAAAATCCTTTTCTAAATCATCTGAAATCCTTGCTCCCTTTTCTGAAGCTATCTTCTTACTAACCTCCAAAGGAACCCCTTTGCTCTCGTACTGCCTAAAAGCCAATTCTCCTGTAAGTTCTCCAGATTCATCTATTATAGCAGCAGTAACTCTAATCCCCGCCTCCAGAGTCTGTCTGAATTTTTCTTCCTCTTCTTTAATAACTTTTAAAACTTTCTCTTTGTTCTCTTTGAGTTCTGAATAAGCCTCCCCGTATTTAAAGACTGTTTCTTCAACCAAATCATTCAAAAACCCCTCTTTCATATTAAGAACTCTCCCTTGCTGGATGGCTCTTCTTAAAACTCTTCTTAAAATATATCCTTCCTCCATGTTGCCGGGGACAACTCCGTCTGAGGCCAGAAAGAAAGCACCTCGTGCATGGTCTGCTATAATTCTAAAATCTCTCTTATTCTCCTCATATTTCTTCCCTGAAATGTCTTCTATCTTATTAATCAAAGAGGAAAACAAGTCAGTCTCGTAAGCAGATCCTTTTCCTTGCAGTAAAGCAGTTAGTCTCTCAAATCCAATACCAGTATCAACATTTCTCTGTGACATTTTTTCAAAAGAGCCGTCTTCTCTCCTGTTATACTCCATAAAGACAAGGTTCCAGAGTTCTACGTACCTGTTGCATTTTTCGCAGTTAGGACCGCAGTCTTCGCATCCAAACTCGGGTCCTCTGTCATAATGAATTTCAGAACACGGCCCGCAGGGACCGATCTCTGCCACAGGACCCCAGAAATTATCTTCTAAACCAAACTCTTTTATTCTTTCTTTCGGAAACCCTTTCTGTTGCCAAATTTTAGCAGAATCTTCGTCCTTGGGGATGTTATTCTCCCCCTTAAAAACAGTCACCCACAACCTTTCTTTCTCCAAACCCAATTCTCCCACTAAAAAATCAAGAGCTAAGTCAATAGCCCCCTCTTTAAAATAGCCCTGCTTGTCTTCGCCGATAGACCAGTTCCCCATCATTTCAAAAAAGGTATGGTGAGTGTCATCTCCCACTTCTTCAATATCAGGAGTCCTAAAGCATTTCTGGACAGAGGCTAGATGACGGTCCCCGAATTCTTCGACAACATTCTTTTCTCCTGAAAGGTATGGTATAAATTGCTGCATGCCGGCAGAAGTCAGAAGAACGGTTTTGTCCTCTGGAACCAAAGAGCTGGAAGGCACTATTTTGTGATCCTTCCCTTTAAAATATTCTAAAAATTTACTTCTTAATTCCGGAGATTTCATTAGGAAAACTTATCAGCAACGCTGGTTGCAATATATGCTTCGGGCTTTATCTTGGGCTCAAATCCGTTGCCCCGGATAAGGTTTGTTAGTTCCTTTACCATTTCTCCAGTCCCCCCGTTTTTGCTGATATCGGCATGAATGTACCGAAACTGGAACTTAAAGTTCTTGTCTGCCATATCTTTCATCCTTTTTTCAAACTTCCCTCTCATATTAATAGCCAGATCGCAAGACAACAGAACCTCCTGGATTATCCTGTTTTTCCAGTTGCTGAACCTTTTATTAAAAGAGTCCTTATACCTTATCTTTTTCAAAAAAAATCTGCCTCCCTCTCCTACCCTCAAGATAGCTACTGCCACGGGAAAATGAGGAATTTTCTCAGAAGAAGAATCACATCCCACAATAATATCATAAAACCTGTCAGGGGCCTCCTGCATATAGTTTACCATTTCTTCTATGGCCTCTTCTTCTGTTATTCTTCCCTTAGTCGGGTTATAAAAAAATCTTCCCTGCATAATGGAATAATTTTAGCAAAATAGGATCTGTAGATCAAATAGCCTCTTCGACTATTTTATTAAACTCCTCGGGCCTCAAAGAAGCCCCGCCCACCAATAAACCATTAAATCCTGCTTCTTTGATGTATTCTCCGGCGTTATGGCTTTTCACGCTCCCCCCGTAAAGAATAGGGATTTCAGAAAACTTATCCCCAAAGTTATCTTTTAATACGCTAACAATAATATTCCTCATCTCCAAGGCATCTTCTTTACCGCAGGCGTTTCCTGTGCCAATAGCCCAAATGGGCTCGTAGGCTAAAACAACATTAGAGTTCAATCCTTTTAACCCTTCTGCAACTTCTCTTTCTAATACCTCTTTTGCTTTTCCTTTCTCTTCTTCGGTCTCGCCTATACAGACAATAGGAGTAAGGCCGTTTTCTTGGGCAGCCCTCGCTTTTTTGTTCACCGTTTCATCGGTCTCTGAAAAATGCTTCCTTCTCTCAGAGTGCCCGACAATAACATATTCACACCCCAGATCCTTCAACATCAAGGGAGACACTTCCCCGGTAAAGGCGCCCTCTTTTTCCCAGAAAAGATCCTGGGCTCCCTTTTTAATGTTTCCAACCAAAGAAAGAAAACAAGAAGGAGGGCAGATTACAACTTCTGCTTTTTCACTGTCTCTTGTGCCTCTCACCAGGTCCGACGCCTCTTTGGATCCGGCGGGATTCATTTTCCAGTTTGCTACCACTAAAGGCTTCATAACGATTATTTTATTACTAATCCTCTCTCTTCTGCCCCCGCAACATAATGATCTTTAATTTGAGCCGAAGATAGAGGAATACTGTAAAGGCGAACCTCGTCTAAGACGCCATCGAAATTACCGTATGAAAATTCTCCTATCTTAATATTCCCAGATAAATCTATGTCGCCATAGGAGAGCGAACTCTCGCCTACCTCTTTGCCGTCAACATACATTTTACAAACAGATCCTGAAACATGACCGTCGCAGGAGACAGCGGCATGGTGCCACCTATCCTTTTCTAATATTGCACCAGAAGTAACCCCCCCGGCACTCTCTAGATAAAGTTCCAACCCGTTGTTGTAAATATAAAGAAGAATATGGTAGTCACCTTTGCCTATTATGGTCGGACAGCAACCATCAAGACTCTCTGATGAATTAAACCAACTTTCTATGGTAAATCCCTCTTCCATTTCGCTTTCAATGCCTCCATCGGCGTCATCGATCTCAATATTAGAACTACTACCGTTAAATTTGGCTCCTCCTCTCATTTTCCCTTCGGCTGGGGAAACATTGGTAAGGGTTCCATCATTCCCGTTTCCGCTGCTGTCTTTTTCTAAGTCGCTTGAGTCGTCAAAGTTCCAAATCCCTATGGCATCGGCCCCAAGGCCATGATAGACAGAAGAACTGAACTGTTCTCCACTGGCCTCGCTTGCACTTTGCCTGGCTCCCCTCAAGGAAACCAAAACAATACTGGCTAAAAGCCCTACGATGGCTATAACAACCAACAATTCAACTAAAGTAAATGCTTTTTGTTTCATGGTTTATAGATTATTATTTATTATATCTTTATTTTAACACTGTTCCTCTTTTTTCCAAACCCGCAGCATAATGTTTTTGTATCTGCGCAGAACCCAGGTCCTTAGGATAAATTCGAACCTCGTCTATGTCGCCGGAGAAAAAAGTAGTTTCCGGCAACTCCAGGTACTGACCCGAACCATCCAAAGAAAGACCCTGCCTGAATTTTTCGCTGTCTTCGTTAATAGAGGCTCCTCCCATCAGAGAACCGTCATGATCATTCCCTCTACTGTCTCTCGGCGTACCGTCATCAAAGTTATATATCCCAACTGCATCA
>CAYXTC010000028.1:0-6710 GCA_964468405.1 uncultured Candidatus Saccharibacteria bacterium
TTCTACGCAACAGAGCCTCGGAAGAACCGCGATACCGCGCTGGATCCTTGCCAAGCCCTCTATAGACGCTTCTTAGCCCCCTAACTTGAGGAATATGCGGCAACTGTTCCGCTTTAAGGCCCGAAATTTTTCGGATAACAGCATCAATTTCTCGCCACAAAGCTTCGTTGTGCTTAGAAACTTCGACTTCGGCTGAGATAACTCCTAGCCTAAGATACGGAGCGGCCTTCTTTAGTTGTGGATCGATTGATATCTTCATTTGCTTTTCCTTTCCTCAGGTTAACACTCTCACGAAAGACTGTAGAAGCAATAATTTAAGAATAAATGTCCCTTATCTCTTTCTTGTGATGATCTTCGATAATATGCCTTCTTAGTTTCAAAGTAGGAGTCAGTTCTTCTTTCTCCTGACTGAACTCTTCGCTCAATAATCGGAACTCTTTCACTTGTTCGTGATGGGAAAGATGCTTGTTGACTTCTTTTATTCTTTCTCTCAGCAATTGGTTTATTTCCTCCTGATTAATCATTTCGTCAGGATCGCGCACTGGCAGATTGCGAGACAAAAGGTGCTCTTTAACCTCCGCCCAGTCGGGGATAATAAGGGCTGAAATAAATTTTTGTTTGTGGCCCAGCACTATAGACTGAGAAACGAAAGGATCGTGGTTTAATTCTTTTTCCACCTCTTCGGGCCATACATTCTTTCCTCCGGAAGTTACTATCATTTCTTTTTTTCTTCCTGTGACGGCAAGATAGCCTTCGCTGTCAATAAAGCCCAAATCCTCGGTATGAAACCATCCTTCAGAATCTATAACTTTTTGAGTGAGCCCTTCGTTTTTAAAATAACCTTTCATAACATTAGGGCCCTTAACCAAAACCTCTTTTTCTGGAGATATTTTGACTTCCACTTTAGGAAGGGGCTTCCCTACTGTGCCCAACCTTATATCCTCTAATCTGTTTACAGCCACTACCGGAGAGGTTTCTGTCAGGCCATACCCTTCTAGGATCTTAATGCCCACTTCTTTCTGGAAGAACTTGGCTATCTTCTTATTCAAAGAAGCGCCCCCTGACACAGCAAATCTTAATCTTCCCCCCATTTGCTTTCTTATCTTCTTAAAAACCAATCTATCTGCAAGAACAGGCTTCACTCCTTTACCGTTCTGTTTTAAAGCCCACAAGAACATCCCTCTTTTTAACTTGGAGGAGTCTTCTATTTTATCCCAGATCTTATCGTAAAACTTTTCAAAAACCCGGGGTACGGAAATTAAAATAGTGGGCTTGGTTTCTTTAAGGTTGTTAGCCAGAGTTTTAATGCTTTCTGCGTAAGCGATAGTAGCCCCAAATAAAATAGCGGTATAATAGCCCGCCAGCCTTTCTAGAACATGAGAAAGGGGAAGAAAAGACAAAAAGGTGTCTTTTTCTGTTATGGGAATCACTTCTGTTACTGACTCAACGTTGGATAAAAGATTGTTGTGAGTAAGCAAAACCCCTTTGGGAGCCCCCATAGTTCCTGAAGTATAGATGATAGTACAGGGATCTTCCGGGTGAACCTCAACCTCTTCTGGCTCCTTCGGCTCCTTAAATAGGTCTTGCCATTGTAGCGACTTTTTCTGACATTTTCCCTTATCTAACTTTTCTAAAAAGATAATTGTTTCTAGGTTGGGAATTTCCTGCTGAGCCAAAAGCACTTTATTCAGTAATTCCTGACTAGAAACCACTAATATCTTCGTCTCTGAATGATTGATCAGGTTGGCTATGGCCTGGGGGTTTAAAGTAGTGTGGAGAGGAACTACAATCCCTCCTGCCGCCATGGTCCCCAGGTCTGCGATAGCCCACTCCGGCCTGTTTTCTGAGAGAATCGCTACTTTTTCCCCTTTTTTAAGCCCTAAGGTTTGCAAAGAGGCGGCAAACCCTTTGACCATATTAGAGGCTTCTTCAAAGGTTATAGGATAATAAATGCCTTCTTCTTTGTAGAGAAAGGCTTTCTTTTTAGGAAGATTGGATGAGGTTTCAAAAAAGATTTGAGATAGAGTTTTTCTCATAAAAAGGATTTTAAGTTACCTCTGTTATAAAATCATAAATAGTTTCAAATAATTGATCTTTTTTATCGTCGTTCATTACTACGTGATGATTGGTTTTGAACCAATAAATCCCTTTGTGAGAAGACCCTATGTTCTCGTAAATATACTTTGCGCTCTTGGGGCTTACCACTAAATCAGTATTGGCGTGAATAGCCAGAGTAGGCGACTTCACTTTTCCCAGATTAGGAATGGTTTCCTCTTTTAAAAATCTTAAGAAGTCTCTTAGGCTTTTTATAGGAATTAAAGAGTAAGTGACTTCGTCTTTCATGTCAGTATAGTCAATGTGATAAACCTTGGTTGCTTTCTTGTAGTATTCTTTCGCCCAGCCATACAGATAAAGCCTTAGTTTGATAAACCACCCAAAGGTAAGTTTAATAGGGGTGCCCAAAGAGATTATGCCTTTGGGATCATTGTCTGTCTTTTTGGCCAGGTAAAAAGCTAAGTTTCCCCCGAAAGAATTTCCTATTATCACTACCTCGTCTACCTTTTCTTTTAATGAAGAATAGGCCTTTTCTACAGACTCTTTCCATTCTTCGGGACTGGTATTCTTTAAATCCTCAGGGCAAGTGCCGTGGCCCGCTATTAAAGGAGCATAAACAGTCACCCCCCTGTCTGACAAATAATTCCCTAACTCCCGGAACTGATAAGGAGTGCTGGTAAATCCGTGAAGCAGGAGCACTCCTGTTTTTCTGCTGTTATTAAAGAAGAAGGGGGAAGCCCCTCTCATCTGTTTTGCGTTTTTCATTTTTTCAAATAAGGCCCTTGGTGCTAGGGAGGTTTTTAGCAACTCTTTTATCTTTGGAGCAGGCAGTTTTCATTGCCTTTCCGAATGCCTTAAACACGGCCTCTGCTTTATGATGATCGTTCTTCCCGCAAAGGGCTTTAATATGAAGGGTTGCCTCCAGATGACGCACAAAGCCCCAGAAGAACTCTTCTATCAAGTCAGAATCTAAATCTCCAATTTTGCTTCTTTTGAACTTGCAGTCAAAGTTTAAATAGGCGCGGCCTGAAATATCCAAAGAGACTACACTCAAAGACTCATCAAGCGGAAAAACAAAATAACCAGCCCTGTTAATTCCTTTCTTTTCCCCAAGGGCCTTCTTAAAAGCATCTCCCAAACAGATACCAATATCTTCTACTGTATGATGCTGGTCTATTTCCAGATCTCCTTTGGCTTTAACCTTTAGGTCAAAAAGTCCGTGGCGGCTGAAGTTGTCCAAAAGATGGTCTAAAAAGGGAATAGATGTACTAATCCTGCTCTCCCCCTTGCCGTCCAGGTTCAAGTTTACTTTAATATCTGTTTCCTTTGTTTTTCTTTCGATTGTAGACTTTCTTTGTTCCATAACTTTATTTTTTTCACAATACTATTATAGTATAGTTTCTATTTTATCCAAAGGGGGGTTGTATTCTCAAACAAAGATTGTAGAATAAAAATAGAAGACTGTTCCTTAAAAACCTTAAAAAGGAAAGGTAAACGGCATGGAAGCGCTGTTGCTCGACGTAGACGGATGCCTGACTCTAGGCCAGGGAAGTGTCCCAGAGGGATACTATCAAGGACTGAAAACCATTTCTCAGTTTACAAGGCAATTCCCCACCGCCTTTTGCACAGGGAGAGACCGCAATTATGTTGAAGCTACCGCTGCATTTTTAGGATGGCCTGATTTCTGGTCTGTGATCGAGAGTGGCATCGCTCTTTTTAACCCCTTCACCAAGAAACTGGTGCTTAACCCCAAACTCACCGATGCAAAAAAAATGGTTTTTGAAACCGAAGTGAAAGAGACTATAAAAGGAGTCCTTGAAAGACACCCAGATCTCTTTCTTTATCCCGGCAACATGATCTGTATTGCCATTGAAAAAAAACACGGAGCAACAATTGAGATAAAAGAAGTTTTCGAGGAATTAAGAAAGGAATTAGAGGATTTAGTAGCCAGAAGACTGATCAAGATAAGCTATTCTAGCATAGCCGTGGACATTGCCCCGCCTGACATCAACAAGGCCTCAGGCCTTGATTTCCTGGCAAAGACCTCCGGCATTTCTCCCGAGAACATGCTTGGGATTGGAGATTCCAACGGCGATCTTTCTTTCCTGGAGAAGGTAGGATTCGTAGGCTGTCCCTCAAACGCGAACCAAGACTGCAAAGAAGCTGTCCGAAAAAAACAAGGGCACGTGTCGCAGTACCCGTACGCCAGAGGAGTGGCTGACGTGATCTCGCATTTCGCAAACAAGGGGAGTTAACTAACTCCCCCTTTTTTTATAGAATCGGAGAGTTTTAGTATTTTATCTCCCCTTGCCAATACATAACTTTTAAAATAGTCCTTATCCTCTTCTGAGTTAAAGTATTTTACGATCCCCCACCAAAACATTACTAAAATATTAGTCAAAGCCCCGTAAAGAGCTTCCTGGAGGCCGAACTCCTGGCCGTAAACGAAAGAGGCTTTATTTAAAATTTCCTTGTAACTTTTTAAACTAATGGGGTTGTTTTGAAAAAGGTTTCCTCCAAAGATAATACCTAAGTCATAAACAAGGCCGTCTCTCAGGTTAAATCCTGCATATTCAAAGTCCAAAAGAAAAACTTTTCCCCTGTCGCTCAGCCTTAAGTTTTCGAAAATAAGGTCGTTATGAGTGGAAACCCCTCCTTTAATCTCTAAATTATCCTCTGCCTTCTCCTCTGCTTCTTTTATTCCGTTAATCTTTTTTCCTTCTATTAATTCGGAGACAGGATAGGTCAGGGCTTTTTTTCTATACTTTTCCACCTCGTCTCGAAAGACGTCATAGTCATTAACAAACCTTACTCCGCTTGAATGAAAAATATGCAGAGTTTCAACTAAAGCGTCTTGGACCCTAGAACTCTCTAAATCCCTGCCGTCTATATCTTTCCCTTCAATATAGTCTGCAACCATAGTGCCGTCTGGAAGATCGTATTTTTCAGAAGACTCCCCCAAAATGTCTCTCCCTTTCATAATGTAGAGATGATTCTTAGGAATTATTTGAGAAGATTTCTCATTCCTCGATAAAGCCAGGATATTCTGGGATTCAATTCCCCTGTCTACAATTTCTGCCATTTGCCAAGGAAGTCGGACAAAAAACTTCTTCCCTTTGTGTTTTATTATCCAGTTCCTGTTTGTCTGGCCTCCCGCCTTTTCGATCTTAATGTTGTCTGGCCCCCACTCTTTGTTCAAACTACAGATTGATTGAAGATCTTCGGATTTCATATTATTATTCTACTATCTCTTTCTTAAAAAGAAAAATCTTGACATTTTTTAAGGGTTTGTTAAATTAAATGTATTAACAACTACAAAACCTAGGAGTCGGGTCCCGTTAAAGCAACGGGGTTGGGCCCGAGGAGGTGGCTCCCGCAACAGCGGAAGCCCGGATCCCCCCGTAACCATGGGGTAACCGATGAATCTTTGAGGAGTCGGTAAGCGACCCGCTTTAGGCGGGTAAACAGGGTGGCACCGCGGTGAATAACTTCCCGTCCCTGCTGCGTAATTATATTACGCAATAGAGATGGGAAGTTTTTTGTTGTCTTCCAATAGTACCTTGAAAACCCTAGAGGAGAACTGGGATGAGAATAACTCTGGGTGCTGAACGAGAACGGTTCATCGTCAACAAAAGCACGGGAAAAATCACTCCTGCTATAGGTACTTTATTGCCCAAGGTGCAAAGAATGTGCCGGCAACGAAGGACACCGATCTCTTTATTCGGCCACGAACTTTTTGCGGGGCAAGTTGAAGACAGGACCTTACCCTGTAGCACTTTACAAGAGCTGCGAGCAGCCTTAATAAAAAATGATGTTCTGCTGGAAGAGGCAACCACCGGCGACGGCCTTTTGTTTGATTCCTCCGAGATAGTCGCGGAGTCAGACGTAGAAAAATTAGAGGTTAATCCCTTTGACGAACGCCATCTTCATATATGGTCCTCTATAAGCAAAGAGGGGCGATCTGCCGCCTCAAGGGTAACTGCCGTACATATTCATCTAAGTGTCGGTAGAGCGCAAGCGGTAGCCCTATTAAACGCCTGCCGCAGAGAACAGGTCGAAAATCTTATCAAACTGGGCGATCATTCTTCTGGCGCAAGAATTCGAACCTATAGAGAGATGGCTCAAACAGATGGATTTCCTCCTTTTTTCTCCAATTTTGCCGAATTGACGGCTTACATCCAAGGCCATGGAGGAGAAAAAAACGTTTGGGACTTAGTCCGATACAAGCCCAGTACCCAAACAGTAGAATTTCGGATGTTCGGCGCCACGCCAGATATAAACGAAATTATCGGATACGCAAGGGCCTGCCTATCACTGTTCTCAACCATAATTTGATTCTCCTGCCACAAAATTAATAGGCTTACCTTGCGAGGTAAGCCTTTTTTGTCCAAGCCATGGAACACAATTGAAAGTTAATTAATTGTCTGCTTCCTTAAATACTCTTGCCACTTTCCAGTAAAATGTGGGAGGCAAATTGTGGGAGGACGGGCCTCCCACAATTTTCTGCGAAGGACGGGCCTCCGCAGATTAAATTATTAACTGGTTCATCTACAACATGATTTAATGCTCCGTGCTATAAAGTGTACCATAAGAGAGCGCATTTTATTGCCCAAAACAGTTAAATTTATCATAATAATAAAATGAGGGCTAATATC
>CAYXTC010000029.1:0-3711 GCA_964468405.1 uncultured Candidatus Saccharibacteria bacterium
CATGCCCACCAGGGGCGCGTAGCTCAGTTGGTTTAGAGCGCTTGCTCGACACGCAAGAGGTTCACAGGTTCAAGTCCTGTCGCGCCCACTGACTTATGAGTTTAAAAACTATTTATGATGACGAAAACGTCCTGGTGATAGAAAAACCCGCCAGGATGATTGTTTTTTCAGAAAACAATTATCAAACACCGACTGTTATTGACCAACTGCTGAAAAATCACCCCGAACTAAAAGAAGCAGGCCCTCCCCCCAGATACGGGATAGTCCATAGGTTAGACAAGGATACTTCGGGAATTCTGCTTGTAGCAAAAGACAGAAAAACGCTGGATTTCCTTCAAGGTCAATTCAAACAAAGAAAAGTAGAAAAAAGATATAGAGCATTGGTAACAGGAAATATAGAAAAGGGAGGCATTATCAAAACATTAATAGGAAGAGCACCGAAAGACAGGAAAAAACAAAGGGCATATCTTCCCTTCGAGCCCGGAGCCAAGAATAAGAGAGAGGCCCTAACGGAGTACAAGGTATTGCAAAAATTCAAAGAATATACTTTAATAGAAGCCAGACCCCGCACAGGAAGAAAGCATCAGATAAGGTGCCATCTGGCCCATCTCGGCCATTCCATCGCAGGAGATAAATTATACGGATTCAAGGATCAAAAGAAAATAAATCTTAAGAGGCAGTTTCTCCACGCAAGTTATCTAAGAATAAATATGCCAGATAACAAGGTAAAGGAGTTTTTTTCTGAATTGCCTGAAGATTTACAAGAAACAGTTAATAATTTAGAAAAATATGAGCAGTAAAATAGAATTATTCAACGAAAAACAATTAAAGAAATCTGGGCAAAAACTGGACATAAGGCCGGGCGACCATGTCAGGGTTCATCAATCTATCCAAGAAAAAGATAAAGAAAGAACCCAGGTTTTTGAGGGCGTGGTAATAGCCAAAAAGCACGGTAAAGGAGCCTCTTCCACTATTACGGTAAGAAGAGTAGTTTCTGGTATAGGAGTAGAAAACATTATTCCTGTCCACTCACCCTCCATTAAGAAGATAGAAATTGTTAAAAGGGCTAAAACCAGAAGAGCCAAACTATATTACTTAAGGAGTGCCAAAGGCAAAAAGGCAAGATTAAAGAGAAAAGATTTAGCAGAGGCTATTGTTTTCGAAGAAGAAAAGCCCGAACCTCCTAAAGAAGAGGAGTCCGAAGAAGAAAAAGACCAAAATGGCTCTGAAAATAAACCCGAGCCTGAAAAGCAAGAGAAAGATAATAAAGAAAAACCGCAAGAACCAGTTAAAGAAGAAACTCTTCAAAAAGAATCTGCTCCCAAGGAACCTGAAAAAAAAGAAGAGCTTAAACAAGAAGAGAAAAAGGATAACTAAAGCCCAGGTGGTGGAATCGGAATACACACATGGTTGAGGGCCATGGCTCGCAAGAGCGTGCGGGTTCAAGTCCCGCCCTGGGCACATAGGGGGCGGTTAGCTCAGTTGGCTAGAGCGACTGCTTTACACGCAGTAGGCCGTAGGTTCAAGTCCTGCACCGCCCACTGGAATCTTTTAACCAGATTTATTAAAATAATGAACGGGCCGCGGTAGCTCAGGGGTAGAGCACATCTCTGAAAAAGATGGGGTCGTCGGTTCAATTCCGACCCGCGGCACAACAGAAGTGCGGGTGTAGTATAATGGCTATTACACTTGGTTGCCAATCAAGTAATGGCGGTTCGAATCCGCTCACCCGCTCCCTTTTACCCTTGACAAATGAGATTGAATACGTTAAAATGGTGTAACCCCCAAGAAAGGGGGTTTTAATATGAGTTACTACAACCTTAGCCCCACTAGGGGCACAAAAATCTCAACAATTATAATAATGGCTGTTCTTCTGATGGGTTTGGGGACAAGCGTCATCGCCTTAAAAGCAAAGGAATCTCCCGCCGGGAGCAACATTTCTTTTTCTTCTAGGCCTCAAGAACTAGCAATGATCGGAGGCAATAGTCTGCTTCCCGTAGCAGACCCCCAACTTCCCATGAGGGCTTCTCGAGCCATCTCTATGGTGGTTACCGCTTATTCCAGTACTATAAGCCAGACAGACGGTGATCCTTTTATTACAGCATCAGGAGAATCGGTAAGGGACGGCATTGTAGCAAATAACCTTCTCCCCTTTGGAACAAAGATAAGAATTCCGGAAATTTACGGAGAAAAGATATTTATAGTAAAAGACAGAATGCACCACAGAAAGGGATATTATCATCTTGATATCTGGTTCCCGGACTACTGGCAGGCAAAAAGTTTCGGAGTAACCTCAGCTTCTATCGAAATACTGGAAAACTAATTATTACATAAAAGCCCGCCCTTATAGGCGGGTTTTTAGATTAAACAAACTCAATAAAATTAAGTTTGTTTAATTTTTGACGGATAATTAGTTTTTCTATAATTTCTTCTATTAATCAATCTCCATTCCTGGAAAATTGATCGCTTGCGGGATAAATATAAACTATCATCATTCCTGTACATAAATTTAAATAATCTCTCGCAATCATCAATATAAAAACACACTGAGTAGAGAGGGGTGTTTCGTCTGCCATCCTTTTTAGGCAATTCGGCGTGAATATTTTTTTCTGGAATAGCCAGTTTTCTACAAAGACCCTGGTTTATTGCTTTAAGAAAACGAAGGCTAGGGCTCACGAAACTAGACTTAATCTGTAACGTCCCATTAACTTTGTAAATATATACAGACCCATCGCCATCAAAAAATCCCCGGACGAAATGGTTAAAATACCGATCTGGAATCTCTATAGGCGCTAAGTTATAAGTTTTCTTTGGATAAACCCCTAGCCGCAGTAGGTCTTTGCAAATTTCTTGATTACTAACTTGAATAAAATAATATTTTTCTTTGCCTCCTGCCTTACTACTCTTAGAATATAATTTTTGACGGGAACCTATTATCCTACGAATTTTCTCAAGATGAAGTCTATCTTTGCTTGTGATATTAAAATAATAGTATTTGCCGCCGCTCGCCCTACTGGTCAACCTTTTGACTCCAATGCAACCATCAGCGATGATAAATCCCAACACATAACTCATTCGCGAATTCCATTTTTTAAAAAAATCTTCGTTTATGGGCAATTTTGTCATTGTGCCGGGGGTGGGACTCGAACCCACACGGAGTAAACTCCCAATGATTTTAAGTCATTGATGGCTACCAATTACATCACCCCGGCCCAAGGCACGGGTGGGAATCGAACCCACGTATAACGGTTTTGCAAACCGTCGCCTTGCCTCTTGGCTACCGTGCCACTCTAGGGTTAATGATACTTATTTCCCTTATTATTTCAATCTTTATCCAGTCTTTTTAATATTACCTCTACTCTGGCCGCCTCCTTGCTTTTGTGCTCCCTCGAAAACTTAATTCTAGGGACGGGTCTCATGTTCAATCTTTTATTGATTTTCTGCTGGATATCGTAAATCTGGTCATTTAAATCTTTCATCGCTTCCTCTCCCTTTTCCTCCGGAATAACAGAAATATATGCTTTGCTCTGGTTTAAGTCAGGCGAGGTATCCACCCTAGTCACTGTTATCAAAGACTTTGCGGTCTGGACGTCTTTGTTGATTATCTTAGCAACCTCTTCTTTTATTAACTCATTTACTTTTTTGATGCGAGGGTTCATTTAAAAATCAACTTCTTGTTTTTCTTTAACATAGGCCTTGATAACGTCCCCC
>CAYXTC010000029.1:3811-6305 GCA_964468405.1 uncultured Candidatus Saccharibacteria bacterium
TCTCCGCTCTTGGCTAAATTCACATCATTCTCATTAATCTCTCCCACCTCTTTTTTGAGGATTCTTATTACAGCCTTCTCCTGAGGAATTTCTTTTATAACTTCATCTAAGGCTTCCAGAGAACCGCGGACATCGGCTTTTAAAATTACATTTAAGACTTTCTGTCCCTCTTCTATGTTTACTACTTCGGGGCTCAAATCTATTTTTCCTTTGGCATTCTCCTCCGCCCCTTCTATGTCAGAGAAAACCTTTATTTTATCTCCCACGACAGGGGTTTCCGCCCATCCTACCACCACAGCGGGCATAGAAGGAAATGCTTTCTTTATGCCTTCTCCTTGAAAATCCTCTAAGGTCCTAGCCTTGCCTAAAGTAGTAGAGCTGCCTATAACATCTCCTTTTTCCAACACCCCTTCTTTTATGAGGATGGTAGCCGTAGGGCCTCTGCTAGGATCCAAATGAGATTCAATAACCACTCCTTCTGCAGGACGTGAGTCATCTGCTTTAAGGTCCTCCATTTCAGAAACAAGTAAAATAACCTCGAGTAAATCTTCTATTCCCTCTTTATTTTCGGCTGAAACATTAACAGAGGGGATTTTACCTCCCATTGACTCCACTACAAGATCTTCTGCCATAAGACCTCTCTTCACCTTCTCCGGATCCGCTCCGGGCTTATCGATTTTATTAAGGGCTACAATCATAGGAATGCCAGCTTTCTTAATATGCTCTATCGCTTCTTTGGTCTGAGGCTTCACTCCTTCTTCTGAGGCCACGACAAGTATGGCAATATCTGCCACTCCTGCCCCCCGCGACCTCATAGCGGAAAAGGCCTCATGGCCCGGCGTGTCAATAAAGGTTATCTTCCTCCCTTGATGATCTATTTCGTAGGCTCCTATATGCTGAGTAATGCCCCCCGATTCTTTGGAAGTAATCTTTAAATCTTTAATGGCTTCCAAAATAGAAGATTTGCCGTGGTCCACATGGCCTAAAACTGTTACTACCGGCGCTCTGGATTGTAATTTTTCTTCTGTCATTATTGTTTACCGTTAATCGCCTTATTTAGAACTTTTTCTTCTTCTTTAGACAAGCTATGCTTAGACTTCCCTTCCTCGATTCTTTTTCCGTAAACTCGATTTCCTTCCTGGGTGTAAAGACTTGTTATTATAATCCCCGTATCGTTTTCGTCAAGAAAAACCACGGAAAAACTCTGGTCCCCTCCTACGTTGGAAAAAGGATTGTATCTTACTATTTCCATTTTTTGAACAGGAAGTTTGCTTTTTTCTTCCAAAAAAGCTATCTTTTCAGAAAGTTTTTCTATTTCCTTCTCCATTTCCTCGATGTGCTTTAAAACCTTTTTGGGAGTCTCTTGTTTTTTCTTTTTGGATAAATTGAACATATTTTTGTTATGCGGTGGGGGGAGGATTCGAACCTCCGATGGCTTAAAGCCATAATGGTTTTCGAAACCATCACTTTCGTCCGCTCAGTCACCCCACCCTCTGTGCCCCTAATAGGAATCGAACCCATATCCCAGGCTCCGGAAGCCCGTGTTTTTTCCGTTAAACCATAGGGGCGGCTATGATATAGAAGTTTTGTCTAGTTTTTCTTCTATTCTTTGTAACGCCGTCTTCTTTAATTATAAAACCTGCCCCCCTAACCGTCTTTTTAAATTCTCTCAAAGAAAAGCAATGATAATACCTTTCTGCTCTGTCCCCCCAGGGCTTTAGCACATCTTTAAAGTCCATCTTTGTTTTACCTAACAATTTCAAAATGGTATATTTAATTAGTAAAAATATCTCCTTTTTCTGATGGAATTTCCATACAGTTAAAATGATCTTTCCTTCTTTTTTTAAAACCCTTTTTGCCTCCTTTAAAAAATCTGTCCGCAATTCCGCCGAAGGGATATGGTGCAAGACAGCAATGCTGTATATTTTATCAAAACAATTATCGTTAAAAGGCAAATTAAGGGCGTCTGCTTTTTGAAATTTTGCTTCAGGGTGATTTTCCTTCGCCATCTCTATCAGCTTTTCCGAATAATCAACGCCTATATAATTTCCTTTTTCTAGGGCAGGGTAGAGTCTTCCGTTGCCACACCCCAAATCAAGAATCTTATCTTCTTTTTCTAATAAATCAAAAAGAAAAGTTATTTCCGGCCAGATCCTGCTTCGGGTCCTTGAAAAATCTCGAGCAATAAGGTTATAATCTTTTCTTGTTTTATTCAAAAGGTGCTGGGCGTATTCTTTATCCATAAAATATGAACAAAACTGAAGAAATAATAAAAGAAATAATAAAAAACAGAAAAAACGCTCTGGAGGGTTTAGATAAAGTTAAAAGAGAAATGGCAGAAAGGTTCGCTTCCCGTCCCATTTCCAATGTAAAACTATTAGAATCATATCACAAATTAGTTAAAAATAAAAGGATAAAAAGGGATAGAGAAATTGAATATTTACTTACCAAACGCAAAGTAAGATCCCTCTCTGGCATTGTAAACGTATCTGTT
>CAYXTC010000030.1:0-6087 GCA_964468405.1 uncultured Candidatus Saccharibacteria bacterium
CCTGTTTCTATTACTGCTAACATATTATTCTTCTGTTGGTTTTTCTATTTCTTTTGGCTCGACCTTAGATTTTTTATCAATAATTTTAGTTATATCTTTGTCAATCCTTCCAAAGGCCTTATAACTCTTGTTGTAGGCTGACACGGTGGAACTAAGAGAAGATCCTGTCTTTCTTAAATATTCTTCGTAATTAGATAAGTGCTTTGATAGATCCTCTACCCTTTGCCTTATCTCCTGAGCAGACTTTTCTATCTGGAAAGCTCTTAGCCCCTGAAGGATTGTTTGTAAGTAAGCATAAAAAGAGGTTGGAGACACGGGGATAACTTTCTTTTCCTTCACTGCGTATTCAATCAGATCCCGGGTATTGCTCTGGATGGCCCCTATTTTATTAACCAAAAGGTCGTAATAGATAGCCTCTGCCGGAATAAACATAAAGGCAAAATCCAGAGTCCCCTCTCTCGGCCTGATATATTTTGCAGTCTCCTCAATTCTGTTCTTAAGATCCTGGTAAAAGATTCTTTCCAGTCGCTGTCTTTTGTCTTTATCTTTCTCTTGGATAATCTTGTTGTAATTCTCAAGAGAGAACTTAGAATCAATAGGCAAAATCTTATCGTCTCTCAAAAAAATAACAGCATCCACTGTCTCCCCGTCCTTGAAACTATACTGCAACTTATACTGGCTGGGGCTGAAAACGTTCTTGAGTAATTCTTCCAAATAATATTCCCCCAGTATTCCTCTCTGCTTCGGATTCTTTAAAACGTCTTCTAAGGACTGAAGCTGCTGGGCAAAATCTGCTATTTCCCTGTTTGTCTGATCAATCTTTCCCAACCTTTCAGTAACTTCTTTGACTATCTTGGTGCTCTGGCCAAACTGAGACTGAATAGCCTTATTAGACTCTGACAGTTTATCGTCCAAAGACCGGTTAAGCTGGTCTAACTGCTGCTGAATCATTAAAAAAGAATTGTCCTTGCCAGACCTTCTTTTGGCAAGGAAAAATATCACCACAACCAGAACAACTACTATTGAAGCCAGAAAAATTACAACAAGGTTCATGGACACTATATTATCTTTTTATGGTATAAAAATCAAGTATTATTTTAATAGTATCTCCAAAGCGAGGAAGGCTATATATATAAGGATAAGCATCAAACCTTCTTTTTTGCTTATCTTATGGTCTGTTTTTACGCTAAACCAGAAAAACAAGGCAGAAATTATCAAGAATATCCGGGCTATGGCGAAAGGAGAGAAGTTTTCAATAACAAAGGGCTGAATTAGGGCCACCACACCAAGAACAAGAGTTGTGCAGGCTATTACAGACCCCATAAGATCCCCTAGAATCATCCATCCCTGATTCCTCCTGGCCGAGGCCACAGCAAAATATGTTTCAGGAAGGGCATTCCCTACTCCTACAATCAGTATTCCCACCGTAGAAATCCCTATGCCAAAAAACGCAGAAAAATTCTGTGCACTGGCCACAATGCCTTCTGAAGCCAGCAAAAGAAGCGCCAAAAAAACTACTACTCCTCCCAAATCCTTCAAGAAAGTACTGAATTTTTTAACTGAGTTCTTTTCTTCCTGGCCGTCGTACAACTGCTTAAACCTTTCCTCTTTGGAGAAAAGCCAGTAGGCATAGAAAGCAAAAGCCAGAAGAAGTACTCCCCCGTCTATTCTTCCCAACCGCCCATCTAGGATAAGAAGAAGAGGAAGAAGGGCTATCCCAACAGTAAAAACTGCACTCGACTGCACCATGCGGCTACCAGCCGAAAGAGAGCCCTTGCCTATAAGGACCGCCAATCCCACGGCCAAAGTTAAATCTAAAACATTTCCTCCCATGATTTCTCCAAAAGAAAGCTCTGGGATTTTCTTTAAGGCAGAATTAATCCCTACAAAAAGATTAGGCACAGCTCCCGCAATCGCCATCACAAAGAAGGCGACCACAAATTCGCGCCAGCCTAAAAACCTCCCTATTCTCATCAAAGCCCCAACCAGTTTTGATCCTGAGAAAAGAAGAAGGATTACAGATGCTATAAAAATGGTAATATTAAGCGTTATCATTTTTCCTTTTTCTTCTAACTATAAAAATCCATTTTATTGTCTCAATGAAAACTATGTTTATTGCGCCTAAAGAAATAACGATAATCCAATCCCAAAAACCCAACGGCACGGTTTCCAAAAGTCGCTGAAGAGGAGGCAGATATACCGCCCCTATCAAGAACAGTATTCCTGTCGCCACAGACCCGGTCAAAAGTCTGTTGGAAAAAGGATTAATATGCCACACGTTGGCCCTCAGGTTTTTACAAGAAAAGATGTAGCCCAAAGAGTCGATCGCCAAACACGAGAAAATGATTGTTCTAAGATGCCCCATAGAAAGGTCTTTTTGCCAGAGCCAAAAGAATAGCCCTAACAGAATAAGGTCCGTGACAAAACCTATAATAAAAATTATAGTCTTCATCTCCCCGGTAAGAAGAACCCTTTTCTTTCCTTCCGGTTTTCGCTTCATAACCCCCTTTTCTTTAGGCTCAAAGGCCAAGGTAATACCAGGAAGCCCGTCTTCCACAAGATTAATCCAGAGAATTTGAGCTGCAGAAACAGGCAAAGGAAGACGGAAAATAAGAGCCCCTGCTACCAAAATTGTCTCTGTGAAGGCGCTGCTCAATAGATAAGTAATTACTTTCCTAATATTGTCTAAAATCTTCCTACCCTGTTCTACGGCTACCACTATAACATTAAAATTATCGTTTAAGAGTACTAGGTCTGCCATCTCTTTGGCTACCTCTGTTCCAGAACCAAGGGCTACCCCGATGTCTGCCTTTTTTAAAGCGGGTGCGTCATTAATGCCGTCCCCTGTCATTGCTACTGCCTCTCCTTGATCCTGCCAGGTCCTTACAATCCTCATTTTATGCTTGGGCTCTGCTCTGGCATATACCTCAATGCCCGCTATCTCCTTCTTAAACTCCCCTTCTGAGAGTTTGTCTAATTCTCCCCCTTTAATAATATTATTGGCCCCCGTCTTCAAACCGATTTCTTCAGCAATGGCCCTGGCTGTAATCTCATAGTCTCCTGTCACCATAATGGGCCTCATACCCGCCCTTCTTATTGTTTTTATTGCCTTCTTAACCCCCTTTCTCAAGGGATCTTTTAGGCCGATTAAGCCTACAAAAACAAGATTCTCGCACATCCCGGTTATTCTTTCCGCTTTATTTCTAACTTTTTCTAATTTCTCTGCCTCCCCCTTCGTATCCCTATAAGCAACCCCAACCACTCTAAGCCCTGAGGAGGCCATTTGGTCGAGTTTTTCTTTAATCTCTTCCCTCTTTCTTTTAGTAAGTTTTTGTTTCCTGTCTCCGACTTTAACAAATTTTGAGAACTCCATTATTATTTCCGGAGCACCAGCCACGCTTAAAAGCTCATCCTTTTCATTAATCCAGTTAAGACTGGCCACAAACTTATTCTTAGAATTAAAGGGAACGTGCCCAATCCTGGGCATTTCTTCTTCTAATCTCTCCTTGCTAACGCCCGTCTTGCTGGCATCTATTAAAATTCCTTTATCTGTGGGGCTTCCTCTAACAATCCACTTCTCCGCCGGCTCTTCCGGATTTTCAATAAAGGCCTCGTTGGGAAAAGTCGCTATCTTTAAGAGGGACTTTTTTTCTTCCTTTCTATCTTCTCCTTGTTCCGCAAAAAGCCTTCTTCCGCTTATCACTTTGCTGACCTGCATTTTCCCTTCTGTTAAACTAAGGGTTTTATCCGTACATATTATATTTGTGCTCCCCAAGGTTTCTGCAGCCAAGAGCTTTCTCACTAATCCTTTTTCTTTTAAGATGGCCTGCATTCCTACTGCCAAAATAACGGTTACGGCAATAGGAAGCCCTTCTGGTATTGCGGCCACCGCTACGGCTACTGCAATAGTAAAGATTTCGATAAAGTCCTTTCCTATTCTAATCCCGTCTGCAAAAATCAGTCCTGCCGAAACAAGAATCACCCCGCCAATAATTTTTGAGAACTTTGAGATTTTCTTCTGAAGCGGGGTTTCTTCCTCCGTGGTTTCTTCTACCATTTTAGCAACTTTTCCTATCTGGGTTTCTTTGCCAGTTGCAGTTACCAAAAACTTACCCTCTCCGTCTTCCACGATCGTCCCCATAAAAACCATATTATCTCTGTCCGGAACATCAGTATCTTTTGGGAGAGAGCCTTTCTTTTTGGTGGCGGGAAGCCATTCTCCTGTTAGGGCCATCTCGTTTATTTTAAGGTTTTCAGACTCTATAATCCTGCCGTCGGCCGGAACTTTGTCCCCCGCCTCCAGAATAACAACATCCCCGATTACTAGGTCAGTGTAAGAAACCACTTTCTCGCGTCCCTCCCTTATTACCTTTGCCTTAATCTCAATAACTTCCTTTAATTTTTTCAGGGCTTCATTCGCTTTACTTTCCTGGATGTAGCCCACTGACGTATTCAGAAGAACGGCTAAAAAGATAACAATGGCGTCGTTGTATTCTTTAAAAAACAAAACAACCACTCCGGCGATGAGAAGAATATAGATTAGGGGACTCTTAATCTGTTCTAAGATTAATCTTGTCCGAGAGAGCGACTTTTTCTTTGGAAGTTCGTTTTTTCCAAAATTCTGCAGCCTCTTCTGAGCCTCTTGGGAAGAAAGGCCCTCTTTCAGGTCTGTCTCCAGCCTTGACTCTACTTTCTTAGGAGTAAGATAGTGCCATCTTGTGAGAAAGATATCTTCGAGCATTGGTATATTATAACATATCAAAAATAAAATTTAGAGGGCATATTTTACCCGCGCCCCCTTCTCATGATAGAATGCATTATATGGAAAATATTATTGATGCCATCCAGAAGCTAAGAGGCTCTCTCCCTATTTTAAAAACGGCTGCTTTAGTAATAGCCACCTTTTTATTCTTTGACCTCCTTATTAACTTTGTTAAAAAAAGGCTTCTTAAAAAAATCAAAGCAAAGAAACTAAGGTCAAATGTGGAGATATTCTCCAGGGTCTCCAAATACGTAGTATTCCTAATACTGGTTTTTACGGGGATATTCTCCTATGCGGGCTCTTGGACAGGACTGGGGCTAGGACTAGGTCTTTTCTCCGCCGCCCTGGGATGGGCTTTGCAGAAACCCATAACAGGTATTGCCGCCTGGATAATGATTGTGCTTAAGAGGCCCTTTATACTGGGAGACAGGGTAATTATCGGCGACGTCAGAGGAGACGTAACAGACATTAGCCTAACTCATGTTTATTTAAAAGAAATCGGCGGAATTGTCCGGGGAGAGGAAAGATCAGGAAGGATTATAATGATTCCCAATTCTTTGCTTTTCGAAGAAAACATTATTAACTATACCTCAAAAAGTGAATATGTGCTGGATCAGGTCTCAGTTCCTGTCACCTACGAAAGCGACCTGGATAAAGCAATTAAGATGTCCCTAAAAGCCGCAAAAAAGCACAGCAAGGAAGCAATCGAAAAAACAGAAAAAGAGCCCTATGTAAGAACCTTTTTCGATCCCAGGGGCATAAAGGTAAACGTCCGCTACCTTGCACCCGCTAAAAACCTTCAGGAGGTTTCAAGTAATATTACTCAAGAAATCTACAAACTTATTTCAAAGTCCAAAAAGGTAAGGATAGCCTACCCTCATACTGAGGTTATTATAAAGAAATAAAAAGGCCCCTTTTAAAAACGAGGTCCTGAAGAAAGAGAGTGAAATCTTTCAATAAAAACTTTTTGAATCTCCAAACCGAAAACCTGAAGTCCTGAAAATACTGCATCCGCCTCTTTGTTTGAAGAAACAAAAAGCCGCAAAAAAGGAGAATCTCTGCCTTGATAGTCAAGAATATCTCCAGAACAGACAATCACCCTTATATTCTCTATAAACGAGGATCTCTTAAATCTGTCAAAGATGGCGCGCCTAAGATCTGCTGCTCTTTTCCTTTCCATGCCGTGAATCTCTATGGTTGTCATTCCTTCCTCCTAATCTTAAAGAACTGGATATATTTTAAAATAAAAAAGGGGTCCTGTCAATTAAAAGCGCTCCCAATGGGATTCGAACCCATATTACCAGCTTGAGAAGCTGACGTCCTGG
>CAYXTC010000031.1:0-5796 GCA_964468405.1 uncultured Candidatus Saccharibacteria bacterium
TTTACTTACCAAACGCAAAGTAAGATCCCTCTCTGGCATTGTAAACGTATCTGTTCTAACCAAGCCCTACCCCTGCCCCGGCAAATGTATTTACTGTCCCAGAGAAAATGATATCCCCCAAAGCTATCTGAAAAAAGAGCCCGCTGTCCAAAGAGCTATTTTAGCCAATTTCGATCCTTATCTTCAGACCCAAACCCGTTTAAGGTCTTTAGTAAAAACAGGCCACCCCATAGACAAAATAGAGTTAAGAATAATAGGAGGCACCTGGAGTTATTATCCTAAAAAATATCAGTCCTGGTTTGTTGCCAGGTGCTTTCAGGCAGCCAATAATTTTCCCAGAAAGAACAGTTACAAGCCCTCTTTGAAAAAGGAGCAGAAAAAGAACGAAAAGGCAAAAAACAAAATTATAGGGATAACCGTAGAAACCAGGCCTGATTTTATAACCAAAGAAGAAGTAAAAAGATTAAGAAAGCTGGGCATAACACGAGTGGAGTTAGGAGTGCAAAGCATTTATGAAAAAGTATTAAAAATCAACAAAAGAGGACACGGGGTCTCCGCGACCATTAAGGCAACGAAATTATTAAAAGACGCAGGGTTTAAGGTTTCTTATCAGATGATGCCTAATTTAATGGGCTCTACTTTTAAAAAGGATATAAAAATGTTTAAAGAGATTTTTTCCAATCCAGACTTTCGGCCAGATTTATTAAAGATATATCCTTTGGCTTTAGTTAAAAGATCTCCTCTTTACAAATATTATCTCAAAGGAGAATTCAAGCCCTATTCCAAGAAAAAATTAACAGAACTTTTAATTGCGATTAAACAGCAGGTGCCTTGCTGGTGCAGAATTCAGAGAGTGGTCAGAGATATCCCCTCTCAAGATATTGTAGAAGGAGGAGCCAAAACTTCAAACCTGCGAGAAATTGCCCAAAAAGAAATGGAAAAAAGAGGGCTCAAGTGCTGTTGCATCAGGTGCAGAGAAGTAAAAGAGAACTACGACCCCAGAGAAAAAATTTACCTCTTAAGGGAAGAATACCGGGCTTCAAAAGGAAAAGAAGTATTTTTAAGTTACGAAAACAAAGACCGCACTCGGCTTTACAGCCTCTTAAGGTTAAGAATCCCCTCCCAAGGAAAACACCTTCTTCCTGTCTTAGAAAACAGCGCTATTGTCAGAGAAATTCATACTTACGGTAGATTAAGGCCCCTCTCAGAAAAGAAAATGGTTTCCCCTCAACATAGGGGATTAGGCAAAAAATTAATGAAAGAGGCGGAAAAAATCGCTAGAAATCATAATGTCGAGAAGGTTGCTGTTATCTCGGGAGTAGGAGTAAGAGACTACTACAAAAAAATGGGCTACAAACTAGAAAAAACTTATTTAATCAAAAAGCCCCAATAATAATTATTGAAGCTTAATTTTATATCATCCCTTTGCCACCACAGGTTTTAAACTGCACTCTAAAGGATGCAAAATCTCAGCTCTCCACGTTGCTTCAAGGTCTTGAAAGAATCTATGCTCTTGAAATTCTGATCAGCCCGGAACAGGGAACTATTTCAACACCTTGTTTTTCCAATTCGTCCAGTAATAAATTGATTCCCAGAGAGTCAGAAGACATGTGGCCCGCTATAACAACATTGATATTGGCAGATTCTGCCTCTTTTTTGTGCTCTTCTGACATATGCATGCCAACCACGGTTCCTATGCCCGCCTGGGCCATTTTCTCGTAAAGCTTAGAAGAGCCCTCTGTCCCTCCTGTTATTTCAGTCAAAGCTATTTTACCGGTTCTGTTCTCTTTGTTTCCTACAAATATCTTAGGCCCTGCTCCGATTTTAACAGCCTCTTGATATTCAGGAATCTCCTTAAAAACTTTCATCAAGTCCTCTATCCTTTCTATACTGCTGTCTTCTATTTTCTCTTTAAGAAAGTCTGCTGCTAAATTGTCACAGGCGGTATGAAGGCACATAAGGTTGAATCTAAGGAGTTTGGCAGCATCCACTGTTCTCTGGTGATTGGCAGAGCTCACCCCTCTTGCCACTTCTGAGATTCTTTTCTTCATTAACTTTTCTGCAATATTAATAGGGACTCCGTACTGATTCAAAACATCGCACTGAAGGTCCATCACTCCGGCCAGATTAGCCAAGCCCCTGCCCAGGGGGTGATGGGATATAATCAGATCTATATCGCCTAGTTCTTTGGCTAAAAGTATTTCTGCGGGCTCTATGTCTACGCCTACTAAAACTTTTTTAATCTCTTTATCTTCTGCAATATTTAAAATTCTGGAGTCAGAATAGGGATTCTCCAGCAGTTCCGTGTCGTAATTATTTTTATCTGACATCTTCTCGTATTTCTTCTTTCTCCTCTTTAAGATGTTATCGATTTGCTCCTCGCTCCTGAAGTCGGCTTTTCTGGCTTTTTTAACGGCTAAATCAAATATCTGTTTTATTTTCATTTTTTTTGTTCAGTAAAAACTTTTTGTATAATTCTTTTATTAACTTTTTTTGTTTCTTATAATCTAAAACCTCCCTTCTGATCCGGGCTTTTTCTTTCCTTATATATTTTCTCACTGACTTGGGTAGTCTTTTCATAATACAAAAAAATAACTCCGGCAAAGGAAGTTAGCTCTAATGTCTTTTCAAACAAGGGAACTCGCATAACTAAATATATTCTAAGAGAAAATAGACAAAAAATCAAGCTATTCTCCCTTCACCACCGCCAAGGGCGTTAATTGGGCCACCTTTTTTGCCAGGCCCGCCCCATGCACTACCTCAACTACGTCTTGAATGTCTTTGTAAGCGGAGGGGGCCTCCTCTGAGATTCCCTTCATAGAATGAGACTTTACCAAAACCCCCCTCTCTTTTAAGTTGCCAACTAATTCCTTTCCTTTAAATCTCCGGGTTGCTTCTCGCCTGGACATCGTCCTTCCTGCTCCGTGGCAGACAGTATGCCAGGCCCCAGGATTTTCTGTACCCGCGAGAATAAAAGAAGGGGTCCCCATGCTTCCAGGGATAAGGACCGGCTGTCCCGTCTTATTATATTTCCTCGGGACGTCGGGGTGGCCAGCAGGAAAGGCCCTGGTGGCTCCCTTCCTATGAACAATTAATTTCATCTTTTTCCCTAAAAATTCATGCTCTTCTATTTTGGCAATATTGTGAGCCACATCGTAAAGGAGATCAAGCGGCCCCCCTAAAACCTCTTTCCAAACCTTTCTTACATAAAAAGAGATCATCTGCCTGTTCGCCCAAGCAAAGTTGCAAGCAGCGGACATAGCCCTAAAAAACTCTTGGCCCGGATTAGAGTCAAAAGGCATGCAAGCCAATTGTTTGTCAGGCAAACTAATATTATTCCTAGCCATTTCCTTTTCTGCCACTCTGAGGTAATCCTTACAATTCTGATGCCCTAATCCTCTTGACCCCGTATGGATCATTATTACAATTTGGTCTTTAAAGACACCAAAGGCTTCGGCTGTTTCTTGATCAAAGATCTGCTCTACTTTCTGAATTTCGCAGAAATGATTGCCACTTCCCAGGGTTCCTAACTGGTCTCTGCCCCGGTTCTTAGCGTGTTCGGAGACAGCAGAAGAAGAGGCCTCTCTCATTCTTCCTTTCTCTTCACAATTTTCAACATCATCCTTTCCAGCGTATCCCTCCTCTTGTAAAGCCTCCAGCCCCTTGTTTAAGATCTTGTTGATCTGGTCAAGAGAAATTTTTGTTCTCCTTCCCCTTCCCAAGCCAGAAGGCACCTCTTTTTGGATATCGCTTGCCACCTTTTCTATGTAAGGTTCTGCTTCCTTAAAAGTGTGCTTGGACCTTAACAGTCTGACCCCGCAGTTTTCATCAAAACCAATACCGCCAGGGGATATCACCCCTTTCGGATGTTCAGTAGCAGCCACTCCTCCAATAGGAAAGCCGTATCCTGAATGAATATCGGGCATTGCAAAACTGTATCCCACTATCCCGGGCAGACTGCTCACGTTTGCCGCCTGATTTATGGCTTCCTTTTCTATCCGGCCCAGTATTTTTTCTGAAGCATAAACCCTTACTGGCACCCGCATTTCTTCCTTTGCGGGAATTTCCCATAAGTAATCGTTTATTTTTTTAAAACCAGCGTCCATATAATACATTTTAACCTCGAATTGGATCTAAAAAAAGAGCAGAAAAAAACTGCTCTTGATAATTTTACCGAATCAACTCTCAAGCAACTCTTTAAGCGTAGGAAGAACTCTTTTTATCTTTGCAACATGACCACGGAGGGCTTTGCGGAACTTGACTGCCAAAAGAATCATTACTACCCATTGAGCTAACGCCGTTAATGCCAAGAAAAACACACAAGTTTCCATTTCTTTTCTCCTTTGCGTTATTGTAAAAGATCCTATCTCCTTTTTAAAACTCTTATGAAAAATGTCAAGATGTTTAAATAAAAAGGGTAGAGGAAAGAGGAGCCTCTACCCTATTACGGAGAAGCAGGAGGCGCTTTCGCCTCTGTCCGCAGGCGGAGGGGGGCCTGCAGCGATTTACTGCCTATCCGCTTGTATGAGAAAGATCTATTTTTATTATAATCCTAGCGAAGAAAATATCAAAGCTCCTCTTCGACTATTTTCCTGTCGTCCCAGGGAATTTTTTTGCCGTTTGCCACACACATCCAAGGCTCAGAACCCTTTCCTGTAATAATAACGTTATCCCCGGGGCTTGCTAAATCAAGCGCTTTCTTAATCGCTTTTCTGCGGTCTAAAATTTCAAGACAGTTCCTCCCCAAAACCCCGCTTTTCACGTCAGAAATAATTTTTTGGGGGTCTTCATCATAAGGATCTTCGTTTGTAATAATTATCTGATCGCAGTATTTTGAGGCTATCCCCCCCAGGACGGGCCTCTTCCATCTATCCCGTCCGCCGCCGCAGGCACCGAGTACGCATATCATTTTCCCCTTACCTTTCACCCCTTTATAAACCTTTTCCAAGGCAGCGGGGGTATGGGCATAGTCCACAATTACAGAAAAGGGCTTCTTAACTACTATTTCCATTCTCCCGGGCATTTCTTTTATTTCTTCTAGGGCCTGTTTGCATTCTTTCGGGCCTATGCCCTCGGAGACGGCCACCGTAATGGCTGCCAAACTATTGTAGGCATTAAATTCACCTATTAGCCCGAGATTGAATTTCACTCCCCGGACTACAAAACTAATGCCCTTTTCGTCCGAAGACAGCAAAGATCCCCTTAAAACTGAAATTTGTTTGTTCTCTTTGTTTTTTAGGGTATAGCCGTATTTCTTTTCTGCCTTTTCTTTCAAGAAGTACCCAACGCTTTCATCGTCCAGATTAAGGATATGGCTTTTTTGGGCTTGTTTGAAAAGTTTTAGCTTGGCCTTTCTGTAGTTTTCAAATCCTTTATGGGACTCTATGTGCTCTGGGCTTAAATTAGTAAAAACAGCCTTGTCAAAAGATATAAATTTGTGCCGATATTGCTTAATGCCTTCTGAGGTTACCTCCAAAACGCAGTAGTCGCATTCTCTTTTTACCGCTTTTCGTATAAATCCCTGGATTTTAAACCGCCCCGGCATTGTCATCTTAAGTTTATTCTCCCATTTGTCATCCCCTATCTGAAAATTAATAGAAGACAGAGAGGAAACTTTAGCCCCTGACTCTTCCAAAATTTTGGCAATCAGGGTAACAACCGTAGACTTTCCGGAAGTCCCGGTAACCCCGATTACGCATATGCGCCGGGAAGGAAATAAATTAACAAGGGCTCCTGCTAGGGCAAGCAGGTAGTGGTAAATATTTAAAACAAAGCCTGGCGTTATTTTCTTAATGC
>CAYXTC010000032.1:0-5787 GCA_964468405.1 uncultured Candidatus Saccharibacteria bacterium
AAGTGACAGATACTATCAGGAGGGCTAAGAAACTTATTAATAGTGTTCTTTTCATGAAAGGATTATTCTAAAAAATTAACAATATGTTTAGTATGATCTTACCACTCGCCCCTGGCAAGAGATAAGGTGTGGAATAGGTGTGGAAAAATATTAATCTGGGAAATTTTCTTTCTCCAGTTCCCTGTAACGCTTTTCAATCAGATCCCGATATCGGGGAGCCAGCTCTTTTAATTTCGAAAAGGTTTCCCGACACCTCTGTTCGTCTCTTAATTCTTCGCAGAAAAACACAGCGCTGGACTCTATAAAACCGAGGTTCTCTTTGGAGGGGCTCCCTTCAGCGTAAAGCCTGTCTACCACCTTCTCTAAATATTCACCCGCTTCTTTTTTTTGCCCTGTTTTTAAAAGCCCTGTTCCTAAATCGCGGTAATAATAGGTTTTTTGGAGAAAGGGCTTGGGGAACATTAAGGAGGATTTTCTAAACCATTCTTCTGCCTTTTCCCTGTTTCCTTTTATTAATTCCAATTCCCCCATCATTCTGTAAAACTCAGGCCTTTCATCATTAAAGCCTAGGGCTCTTTTCAAAATATTCTCCATCTTGTCCAGACCCTCATCAAAATGAAGATAGTTTTCCTCGTAAATTTGAGCCAAAAACCAGTAAACATTATTGGTCCTCCTGTCCGGTTTTTGTAAATACCTTTCCAAAGAAGGCGCCAAAGAATAAAGAATTCTAACTATTCTCTCGTCTTCATTCCTCTCCTTTATCATTAACAACCCTCTCTCTGCTGTCACAATCTTAAAGTCCTCCTTGAAAAGAACGCCTTTCTCTGATCCTTTTTTGTACCCCCTAATAGCCCTTACGGGCTCTGCGCTCTCATAGGAAACGTTCCTGGGGAAATAAGAAGAGGCAATAACGGTTTTCAGATTTAGATAATAAAAAGAAATCAGACAGGCGACTATCAAAAAGGGAGCTACAACAATCAGGCACTTTTTATTAATCCTTAATTCTCTTTCTTTTCCGTAAAATCTTGAGATAAAAGCCAAGACCAAAAACAAAAGGATATAGACAGAAATGGTATCGAATACTGAAAGGGACTGAAAGAAGCAAGCGACAAGAAATCCAGAGAAGATTAAAGAATCATATTTTTCCTGAAAGGTCCGTTTGAGGACAAGATAGATTGAGGTTCCAATCACAGTAAGCCAGGAGAAAAGACCCAAAAGGCCACTGCCAACCATCAAACCGAATATTTTATTATGAGCATAATCAAAGTACATACCCTCTGGAATTTCAGATAAGTAATCCGACTTAAAATATTTTGAGAAAACATAACTAAAGGATTCGGGCCCCCACCCCAAGATAGGCTTTTCTTTCCAGGCTTTAAGGGATATTTCCCAAACATCTCCCCTAGAGCCGAAAGAAAGTTCAAATACGCTCAAGCCCCTATTAAGCAAGCTATTGTCAATATTTTCTTTGTTCACTACTAAAAACAAAAGAATCAAACTTAAGAATAAAAACAAAAACCCGATTCTTTTCCTCCAGGCGCCAGAAGTAGAGTATTTGAAAAACCAAAGAAAGAAGCAAAAGATAAGGGCCAGGCCCAGGGCAGCCCAGGCTCCTCTTGTGCGGCATAAAACAAGGGTTAAAAGATGAAGCCCTAAAATACTGCCCCAGGTAATTTTTAAATCCTTCTTGTTTTCTATGAGAAGAACAAAAACAGTAAGAAAAATTGAGAGAACAATATAGGGCCCGAAAAAATCAGGATTAGAAAGGGTTCCCGAAACGCGGCCAGGAAGACTTGTGCCATAAAAACTCCATACTCCGATTTTCTGAAAAACAGCGGTAAGGCTTACTAGCCCGCCCACCCCAACTGTGATTTTAAAAATCCGAGACCAGTCCTCTTTGCCTAACCCTATTCCCGAAAGTATCAAGAAGAAAACCAAAAAGTGAAGTTGCAATACCGCCCCTCCTGCCCTTTCCAAATCTCCAAAAAAACTTCTAAAGGGATTGATTCCAGCGACTGTTGCCAGCGAAAAAATTAAAATAAATCCCAAGATAAGCCAACCAAGAGAAGAAAGTTTGGGCAGATATTTTCTGTCTAAAACAACAAGTAAAAGATAAAAAACAAAAATTATCTCTACTAAAGAACGGAAAAATACCGCCTTGGGAAAGGCAGAAAAAGTCAGCCCCACCGGGGCTAACACCAAAGGAGTAAAAAGAATCAGATAAATGCCGATCCTCGTTATTTTCAAGAATACAGCCTTCATTTGTTAAGAAGGTCTAAAAACTCTTCTTCTTCTATTATCTCAACGTTTTTTTTCTTTGCCTCTTCGTATTTAGATCCTGGCTCCTCTCCGGCGACAAGGTAATCTGTTTCAGAGGAGACAGAAGAGGAAACCTCTCCCCCGAAAGCACGAACCCTTTTCTTGGCCTCCTCACGAGTCATATTGTCTAAGGCGCCGGTAAGAACAAACTTTTTGCCTTTTAACTTGACCCCTCTTTTCTTCTTGGCATCTTTAACATTAATGCCCATTTTTTTGACTTTCTTTAAGAACTTTTTATTCTTTTTCAAAGAAAACCATTCCTTAATTGATTCTGCCACAACAGGACCAATGTCTTGTATCTCCTCCAACTCCTTTGAAGAAGCATTTTTAAAATTATCAAAAGTGCAAAAATAGTCTGCTATATCCTGAGCGGTTTCTTCCCCTACATTCTTAATGCTTAAAGAGTAAATAAACCGAGCCAAAGAAATCTCCTTGCTATTTTGAATAGACTCTACTAAATTAGAAGCTGCCTTATCTGCAAACCTTTCCAAGGGAACAAGGTCTCCCTCCTCCAACTCAAAAAGATCGGCAGGATCTGAAACCAAACTCTCTTCTATTAGTTGATCTACTATTTTAGGGCCCAGACCCTCGATATCAAAGGCGCCCTTGGAAACAAAATGATAAAACTGTTTTCTCTCTTTGGCAAAACAATTGGAATTAGTGCAGTAATAAATAGCGCCTTCTTTTTCAACTTTACTTCCGCAAAGAGGACAATTAGAGGGCATCTTAAACTCTTTTTCCCTGCCTGTCCTCATTTCAGGAAGAACCTTAATGATATCTGGAATAACATCCCCTGCTCTCCCTACAACAACAGTGTCTCCTATTTTAACCCCCAATCTTTTTATCTCATCTTGGTTATGGAGGGTGGCCCGGGAAATAGTAACCCCCCCCAAATTAACAGGTTTTAATACAGCCACCGGAGTCAGAGCCCCTGTTCTCCCCACCTGAACCTTAATGTCTCTTACTGTAGTAGTAACGTTCTTGCCTGGAAACTTGAAGGCAATGGCCCCGCGGGGCGCCTTTCCTATCACTCCTGCCTTATTAAAGATCCTGTTGTTGTTTATCATCACAACAACTCCGTCTATCTCATAATCGAGTTTTTCTCTTAATTCCTGGGCTTTTTTATGGAAATTGTAAACTGCTTTCAGGCCAGAGCAGTATTTATTGTGAGAATTAGTCTTAAAACCAAGAGCTCTTAAAACCCTGTGCTTTTCTTCGTGAGTCTCACATCCTAGGTCAGTAACGAGATCATAAGCGAAAGAGTCCAGAGAGCGTCGAGCAGTAACTTTGGGGTCTAACTGCCTGACAGAGCCCGCAGCCAGATTGCGAGGGTTGGCATAAGGATTTTGGTTGTGTTCTCTCCTATATTCATTTACTTTTTGGAAGTCTTTCTTGGAGATAAACACTTCCCCTCTTGCTACCAAGCGACTAAAGTTATAATCTCGAACAGAATTAATAATAGAAGAGGACAGTTTCTGTTTTTTAAGATCTCTTAATGTTCTCTCTTTATCTCTCAGTTTAAGAGGAATGGCCTCGATTGTTTTTAAGTTCTGCGTTATATCCTCTCCTATTTTCCCGTTCCCTCTGGTAGAGCCGGTCTTTAAAACGCCTTTCTCGTATATCAATTCAATGGCCAGACCGTCTATTTTTAACTCGCAATAGTAATCCAATCGGCTGACTTCTTTCTTAGAAAGCAGGCGGGATATCCGGTCTATCCAGTCTTCCATATCTTTTTTGGAAAAAGCATCATTGAAAGAAAGCATCTTTTTAGGATGCTTTACTTTTTTAAACTTATCTAGGGGTTCCCCTCCGATCCTTTGGGTAGGAGAGTCGGGGGTAATAAGGTCTGGAAATTGCTGTTCTAAATCAAAGAGTTCCTTTTTTAAAGAATCGAGCGCTTCATCTGAAATCTCTTGTTTGTCTAAAACATGATAAAGATAACGATGATGCTTAATTGTTTTCTTCAGTTTCTCGATCCTCTGTTTCGCCTTTTTCTTGTCCATAATTAATCAACAGGGAACAGTCTCGCCTCAATCGCCCTCTGGGTCTCCGCCTTTGTCCCCTCGTTTGCCTTTCCCACAGAGCGGACGCAGTATTCAGATGCCTTACACTCTTCGTCTATGTGGTCTGAGGAAAAGGGACAGGCACCACCTTCTCCTGGCTGCTCCCAGCCGCAACCGTCTTTTTGATGGTGACAACAATAGACTGTAACAGTATAAGAAGAGTTTTGATTATCGAAATCACTGCTATTGTACTCCGATTCTAATTGTCCTCCCTCGTAATAAATATCTAAAACTCTCTCTATCCCGGCGTCTGCAGCATAAAGAGCGACAACAGAACTTCCCATTCCCCGTATTGTTCTGATTTGACTAAATAAAATAGCGCCTAAACCTAAAACCATAGCCAAGATTACAGCCAGGATAACTATTGATAAATAGAGGGCTATTCCCCTTTGAGATTTCATCATACCTTTATTATATCCTAATTTATCTTAAAAGAAAACTAAAAAATTCTAGCCCGGGTACTGTTCCAAAAAACCTCTGCCAAATTAAGGGATCTGCCTCGGGCTACCCCCTTTTTTTCTTTAATCAATCTTATTAATTCCTCGGCAGAACGGAACTCTTGCTCAAATTCTAAATATCCCCTGCCTACGTAATAGGCCCTATGAGCATCAGACCCGGCAGTAAAAGGAAGGTCCTCCGACAAAGCCAGCTCCCAAGCCTTCTTATTACAACTCTTCAAAATACGCCCTGCATTAAAGACCTCTAAAGCGTCAAAATCCATCCTTTTCAAGGCTTCTCTGCTCTCTTTGAAGCCGAAAGGAGGAATGTCAAAAGGATGAGGTATTACGGCAATTCCTCCCTGTCTTCTTATCTCCTTTATTGTTTCTTGGGAGGAAAGATTAGCAGGTATCCTTTTTTTAATGTTTATGCCCACAATATCTCCCGAGCGGGAGGTGACCTCAATGCCGGGAATTACCAAAATATTCTTATCTGAAGCAAACCTTAAGGCTTCCCTTGCTCCTTCTATTTCCTGATGGTCTGTAATGCAAACACAATCAATGCCTTCCTCCAAGGCCTTCTGAATCACCTGATCTGGGCTGGAAAGCCCGTCATAAGAAAAGTTGGTGTGAATATGAAGATCTGCTCTCATTAACCAAAAAGGGTGGCTTGTTTTTGTTCCTTTTTTTTCTCTCCCCCAGAAAAGATGCTAACCTCCCCAAAAACTCCGTCATATCCGGGTTCTATAGCAACCTCTCCTTTTCTGGCTTTAACAATCCCCTGAGCTATCTCGGGCAAAGTGGCCCTTCTTAATTCTTTCGGGCTAGCCTTAAGAAGGACATCAAACTCTGATCCTATCTTCTTAACAAGATTTTGATATTCTCTTTCCACCCTCTTGCCTAAAGAAGAATACCCCAGAGATTCCGCTATCACCTCCTCTAAAGGAATCAAACTCTTGAAAGGAATA
>CAYXTC010000033.1:0-5153 GCA_964468405.1 uncultured Candidatus Saccharibacteria bacterium
AAATCAGATATAAGGCAATTAAATTGATATATGATTTTTCTAAACCATCCTAAATGCCGAATAGACGGAGGGATGTACAATGGGATATCATAACGAGGACATTCAATAAGTAGATATCCGTTACAACTTAATCGGGATAATACAGTTTCTAAAAAAAGTCTTGGCCTAACCACATGCTCAAGAACATATGTACAAAATATGATATCCCAATTTTTTACAATTAATCCAATATCGCCAATAATCACCTCATCACTATGTTTTGACAAATAGTCCTGGTTTCTTCCAGTAATATCCTGAGACGCCAGCCAAATCCCTTCAGTGCCCTTTATATAATTCCCGAATCCAGACCTGCCTGCCCCTAATTCCAAAATCCTACATTCTCCTTTTTCACCAATGATCGTATTAGCAATATTCAGAATTCGAGTCCATATTGTCATATGGGAAGATGCCTCTTCAAATGCGGAGTAGTTTAGACAAGTATCGTAAAATTCCTTTAACTTAAGCTCAAGAGCATTAAGCTCTTCATTCTGATCTTCTTTTAACAAAGGTACGAGCGCCATAAGAATTCTCTAAAGCTACCCTGTTCAATAATCCAAATTCAATGACAATATACACAATCTGGTTTATTACCACCTTTAAGAAGCCATCGATAAACACCGAGCATCTGCTTTCCAATATTAGGCCATGTAAAATCCCGTTGCATCCATGCACGGCCTCGTTGCCCCATCTCGTCCAGTTCATCTTTCTTTTTTCTCATTGCATTTTTCATAGCAATAACCAAAGGTTCGACACCTACGTCTATCCAATAACCACAGCCATATATCTCAATCCCCTTCCAAGGAGCCCCTTTTGTTGTAATAACAGGAATACCATGCCCTAATGCTTCGGCAACTACGATACCGAAATTTTCGGAGCGTGTGGGCAGGACAAAAAGATCAGCATTGAGAAAGGCTTGTGTCTTATCTACACCGTAAACGGGTCCAGTAAAACGAACACGCTTGACTCCAAGGCGCTTCGCCAAAGTCTTCATTCTCCCGGCATGCCCACGATCATCAACTCCGGTTATGTGGAGTTCCCATTCGGTATAATCATTCTGTACAACAGACCAGGCTTGAAGAAGGTTATCAACACACTTTATAGGCGTTATCCGGCTTATAAACAACAATCTACGCATCTGCCGAGGAGACTTTTCCCTTAGTTTATTTTTTGATATGTCGGGAATGGTAACTCCGTTCGGGATTACTGCAATGGGTGATTTAAAACCCACATTTCTGATAGCTCTGTATTCTTCGAAACTCGTCGCATGAAAGCAAGCCGCATCTTTGAGCATACGATGTTGTTTTAGAAACCAAATGATAGTCTTCTTCAATCTAGCTTTCTTCCATGCATTCGGATTCATAGTTCCACGAGGGCTGATAATTAGCTTGCAATTTGCATCACGCGCCGCTTGCCCAGCGTAAATATTTGCCATGTTCCATAGGCCGTGATTATGCACGATGTCGAAGTGACTAACCGTTTCTTTCAGGGCCCTTTTCATTCGTGGGGAGATATCAAGTCTGGGAGGCCATTTCCAACAACCGTGTGATCGAAATGGATATGAAGCACTTAGTGGTCTCTTTCCCGAATTCACGTGGAGTTCTAAGTCCACACCCAAGTCATATAGTGTTTCACAAAGAGTTGGTACGGAATAAGATGTGCCACTAGCTTGTTCAAGAATTCCTGGAACTATCTGAATTACTTTCATCAAAAAAACTTACTTCTACAATGGGGCGAATCCAATCATTGTCAAAGGAGAAAGATATGCTCGGGAAATTTCCGTTCGAAGTATAGAAAGAGAAATGTAACTCTTTGAATCACAGTTTGATCAGGTTTACCTTTCTACGATATGGACCGATGTCACATACTATAAGAGAACCCACAGGATCCAAAGGTCGTCCATTCTCATTCCGCATGTAACTACCAACTTTAAAATGTGTTTACTAATAAGGAGCATGTATCGATAATCGTAGATTCCTTAATGACATAACTCGGCAACTCGATCGGCCCAATATTCAGAAGCAAAAGGTTTAGCGAATTCTTGGGAACATGCTCCCATTGATGGGAGTTCTGAGTAGTTTTCGTGCATCCAAACCAAAGCGTTAACTAAAGATCTCACGTTCTCGGAAGCAACCACTACGCCATTGTAGAGGGAACGAACTACTTCTACAGAAGCACCGCATTCTTCCGTACAAATTATTGGCAAACCGGCAGCGCAAGCTTCAACAAGCGCAACGCCCCAAGCATCAAAACGGCTTGGTAATACAAAAACGCCAGAACGTAACATTACGTCAGGCAAATCAGCAGATTGAATAAATCCAAGATCCACCACTCCTTTTGCTTTACGTAGATCATTCGACATAGGGCCTTTGCCGCAACAATATAAAGGCCACGGATCGGTCACTATTTCCCTGTAATGCCGATAGGCTTGCAACAAAAAACCCAAGCCCTTCCGACTAATGTATTGGCCTACGAACAAAAACCTCTTGGGCCAGCTTTCTGGCAGCTGTATGCGGTCCTGTAATAATGGGCTGAAGGAATCGTAATCCAAACCATATGCTCCACGACAAATCTTATGCCTTTCAAATCCAAGGAAACGCGCCATCTGCCAACTTCGTTCTCCCGGCACGAACGCATAATCGAAGGCTTTAACATATGAACGCAACCAATACTTCCCAATGAATTGACGCAAATTTAATTTCAGGTTCGTATCCATACTCAAGATGCGAAGAACAGATTTGAAGTCTGAATGAAGAGCTAGTTTTCTATATGGTTTATGAAACCAGCCGGATATAATAAGAACATCAGGAGACTGTTCGCTTACGATTCGATGAAGGCCTTTCGGATCGTCGCGCGTACGTAGATCAAGAAGACGATGCTGCAAACCGTTCATTATACCGGCGTCAAATACAGCATTACTTTTTGAATCAGGTTTGAAAGCCAATATGAATAGATTAACATTCTTTCTGCCGGACAACTTTCGCCAGCAGGATGCCATATAACCCGATATATTCGACCAGCAAATTACAACATTCATTTATACTGTGTATTCAGGATCTGACGATTTATAACGTACTTTTGAGATCATGCTCCCCGCAATGCAAATACCCAAGGTTGCCCAGAATTGATATCTGATATAACTGCGAGCTAAGCAACATAGAAATGCAATAAAAGTAAATAGAACAATTACATTCGTTAACATTGTATCTTCAATCAAACAATTAAAATCTATGCTTTTTCTACTTATACCAATTTGCCGCCAAGCGCTAATGAACAACAAAACCAATCCCACAATACCCAACTCTGAAGTCAATCTGAGGCAACCGCTCTTGGCGACAAATAGGGTGCCGATCTTACTTCTACACCCTCGGCCATGGACAGGATTTGTCGGGCCCTACTGATGTTATCGTGGCGATCCCGCAGCACCCTGTTTCTTCCTGCAAGAGCGATGTTCTTCCGCTCCGAATGATGTTGAAGGTAATATTGTATTTTTCTTAGTAGGTTTTTTTTATTCGTGTAAAAAACCGCCTCCACGTCCTCCTCAAATAAGTTTCTCAGAAAAGCGTTGTCAGGCACCATCATCAATGTGCCGCAGGCCGGTATCTCGAAACAGCGTCGCGTATAGACGTCCTTATTTAACTGTGACAAAAACACTATGGCAATCTTTGAGCCTGAGATGGCCTCGGCGTATTCTTTCCCACCAAGCCTTCGTATATCCTGCTTACGAATCGGCGAAAAAGCTGATAGCCTGTTCCAGTTTGTTCCATAGACTCTCACTGAAATCCCGTTAGCGAGAAGGTATTCTAAAATGTCAGCCCTATTATCGCGTTCATAATGACCGACAAAAACAACATCGTGGCAAAGCTGCTCCGGTACTGCCTCGCGCGGACGGTGGAGGCCTTCAACATAATACGACAAAAACAGTTTGGGATTAGCGATACCCACCTTCTTCGCATGTTCGACATTCGATGGCCTGTAGAACAAGTTGATATGGCATGATCTTATTGATTTTAAGTAGTGCCTCCACAAACTCCATTTTCCCCAGGCAAACGGATTGTCGTTTTTGTAACTTACCAGGATGGTCTTGCTTTGGCTTTTTATTCTTTCGAGTGTCCCTTGCCAAATGAATAGGTTTTTGTGTAGCACAATTATATCGGGTTGAAACTCTTGGCATTGTTTTATAAGCCCCTTATTCAGTCGCAAGACATCCGGTCCCCAAAGCAATTTGGATTGCACATAGTTGTAATAGTTACTAGGCCTGATATAGTCCTTCCAAGCAACGGGGACGACTTCACATCCACAAGCCCGGAAGCCATCGCTCAAAGCTTCTTCGTATATTTCCAACTGCCATCTGCCAACCAACAAAATGCGCCGACTCATCGCGGCTCCTTACAACGATGCGTTATATGCGATATGCTCTATAAGAAAAGAACATGAGTGCAGTCCTCTTCCATGCTTTGCCGTACTTAAACGGTATGCTCATACCAGTATCCACTCTTGTGGGATCAGACCTTTAAAGCCCCATGAAGGAGTTCCTGACTGTACAAGTCCCGGTCCGACAATGGTTTTTCGGGCATATCGTGCCAGCCACGCGCCCCACCAGCTAAACGTGCTATTTGCGATAACGAAGTGTTTGCACTGAGCCATAAGCCAAAGATCAGCAAAAGCATTTTCATTACCTCGGTTATGATTAACGCTGGTCATCATGGATCCCGGCAGGTCCAGCAAACTCTCAGTTGGTCCCCTACCGTCAGAAAACACAAAGAAGTGCGGGTCTGTTACTCTATTCGTGATTAGCCTAATTGCTCGCATATAGTATTCTTTATCGAGATTGTGCGCGGCACTTTGCGAATTCGGACTTTCGAACCATCTGGCATGAACAGCTATTGCATTACAGCTTTGTATCCTCTTCGCCGTCTCCTTGTTTTTTTCGTCCTCAGGCGGGATGATGGTAAGATCTTTTCTAATCACATCTGCCACATCCTTGAAATAGCCTTCGCTCTGCCACAGGCCATCAAGGTACACTTTTCCTTTCACTTTGTATTCAAGCAGCCTCGGATCGAAATCGATTCCTTCCTGCTCGACGTATCGTCGTAAATGAAAAGGTTGCCGTCGCG
>CAYXTC010000034.1:0-4904 GCA_964468405.1 uncultured Candidatus Saccharibacteria bacterium
AAAAGAAATAGAAAAACCAACAGAAGAATAATATGTTAGCAGTAATAGAAACAGGAGGAAAACAATATCTTGCCAAGCCTGGAGATAAAATAAAAATAGAAAAGATTAAGGGGAAAGAGGGGGAGAAGACTGCTTTTAGCAGGGTTTTGTTATTAGAAAAAAACAAAAAACTCGAAATAGGAAATCCCTATATCAAAGGAGCTAAAGCAGAAGCCAAGATTTTATCTCAAGGGAAAGGGGACAAGATTACTATTTTGAAATACAAGCCCAAAACACGCCAGAGATCAAAAAAAGGACATAGGCAACCCTTTACGGAAATAGAGATCACTAGCATTGACAAAGAGTAGCGATTATGCTATAATCTTAATAGTACTTTGATAGTCGAAAACCTCTTTCCAAAAGAAAGGAAACAAAATGACAGCGATGCAAGTGGCCGACAGTGTTCCTTTTGTTGTCTGGTGTTATTGGAGACTAGAGGAGGCCGAGAAATGTCCGCCTCCCCAATACAGAGAAGAGGGCTTTTGCTCTCGTCGGACCCGTTTTCTTTACAGGGTTCGAAGGCGGATGAGAGAACTTTGGGCCGTTATGTCAGACAGAGAGCGGCAAATGGCAGATCCTCGGCCCTTTCCTCAGAGCCCACGTCCCATTCTGGGGTCTAACATCGACGCCCGTCTCCCGAGGCAACCATTTTTTGGGACCCGGCTGGGGATCGGATTCTTCTGGATGAACGGATGAGGTTTTCCCCCAAAGCCCATTTTATTAAAAGGTGGGCTTTTTTTATTTCCTTCCCTCAAAAGCGCTCTTTAGGGTTTCCTCGTCTGCGTATTCTAATTCTCCTCCAGTGGGCAAGCCCCGCCCCAGCCTTGTAGTTTTTACTCCTAAGTCTTTAATCTTCCTTTCAACGTAAAGGGCTGTGGCCTCTCCTTCTGTAGTGGTGTCTGTAGCAATAATTATTTCTTTAAAACTCCCTTTTATGCCGAACCTTTCAGGATTTTTTATTCTTTCTCTTAATTCATTAATCCTGATTTTCTTCAGATCCTCTTTTTTTAGGTTGGATACAGTTCCTCCGAGGATGAAATAAAGGCCTTTATACTTTTTTGAATTTTCAATAGAGGCTAGATCTGCCTCTTTTTCTACCAGGCAAAGCAGGGAAGTGTTTCGGGATTTGTTCCGGCAGATGGGGCAGAGGTCTTCCTTGTCTTCATAGGGGTTAAAGCAAAAACTGCAGATCTTTATTTCTTTCTTTAGTTGGGTTAAGGATCCGATTATTCTCTGAAAATCCCCATCAGGAAGATTTATTAAATAAAAAACAAACCGGGCGGCGGTACGCGGCCCGACAGTGGGGAATCTGGCAAAAATATCAATAACTTTTTTTATTTTGGGAGAGTACATCTATATCTCTTCTTCTTGGGTAATATATTCTTCCTTTGTGAGATTGCGGAAGGTGGCTCTTTGGTCGTCAAAGTATAATTCTGCTTTACCGACGGGACCATTCCTGTGCTTGGCTACAATAATATCTGCTATGTTTTTGCGGCTGGTATCTTCTCTGTATCTGTCCTCTCGGTATATAAAAAGGACTAGGTCCGCATCCTGCTCTAGAGATCCTGATTCTCTCAGATCTGCCAGCCTTGGGATCTGAGGGATTCTTTGCTCTACCGCCCTTGATAACTGCGAGAGGGCCAGGACGGGCACATCAAGCTCTCTGGCCATTGCCTTAAGAGATCTGGATATTTCGGTGACCTGCTGTACTATGCTGGTGCTGTCTGATCTGGGCTGCATTAACTGGAGATAGTCAACGATTATAAGGCCTAGCCCGTGTCTTGCTTGAAGCCTTCTGGCCATGGCTTTCATTTGCACAATGTTTGGGGCTGCAGCGTCGTCTACATATATAGGGGCTTCAGAGAGAAGGCCCATAGAATCCTGGATCCTGGTAAAGTCGTCGCTGTCTGTTGAAAGCCTTCCTGTTCTTAATTTCCACAAATCCACATTAGACATTGAAGCCAGCAATCTGTCTGTTAACTGATCTTTGGACATCTCCAGACTAAAAATGCCTACGGGAGTTTTTTCTTTAGTGGCAACATTCGAAGCAATATTCAAAGCCAGACTAGTCTTTCCCATAGACGGCCTGGAAGCTAAAAGTACAAAATCGGACTTTTGGAGTCCGGAAACTATATTATCTAAATCCGCAAAACCTGTAGCCACTCCCCTTATCCCTGTTTTGTTTTTTGAAAGTTTGTCTATTCTTTCGAAGGCTTCTTCCAAGGTGTCTTTTACGGGGACAAACTTTTGAGTTAGGCTTCCCTGTGCTATGCCGAATATTTTTTGTTCTGCCTGGTCAAGAAGCATTTCTACGTCTTTATCCTCTTGGTATCCCATGGTATTTATTTCTTGGCCGCAAGCGATAAGATCTCTTAATATTCTATTTTTCTGAACGGTTTTAGCATAACTGGCTATATGGGAGGCGGTGGGGACAAAGTTAATTAGTTCTGTCAGGTAACTATTCCCTCCGCATTCTTTTAACTGGCCTTTTTCTTTTAAAGCAGTGGCTACAGATAAAAGATCAATAGACTCTCCTTTCTCAAAAAGACCCAATACCGCCCCATATATTAACTGATGTTTTTTGGAATAAAAATCTTGCCCATTCAGGAAATCTGCCACTCGGGAAATAGCGTTTTTGTCTAACATTAAACAGCCCAATACTGACTTTTCAGCATCTACGTTCTGCGGAGGTATTCTGTCTTGGGACTGAGCCATACTTTTTTATAGCAAATCCCGTTGTGGTTGGCAAGTTAGCCGGCTCTCCTCACCTTGGGGCCTTTCTTGGTGTCCTCAATTTCAAATCCTCTTTTTTTAACCTCTTTCCTTATCATGTCCGCCTTTTCCCATTTTCCTCTTTCTCTCAATCGTTCTCTTTGCTTTGCCTTTTCTTTTATTTCTTCTGGTATTGTTGCGGATTTTATCTTCTTAAAATTAAGTCCGAACACTCTGTCAAACTCTATCAGCGTGTTATATTTTTCTTCCTGCGGAAGTTTTTTGTCCTTTATTAAATCCCAAGCCAGCGCCAAAGCCTGAGGCATATTAAGGTCGTCTGAGATTATTTTCTGGAACTTTTTTTGGTACTTCTCGGATGTCTTCTTCGGGGTTTTCTTTAATTCTGATATCTTTTCTTTCAGATTGTTGTAACTATTCTGGGCGGACTGGAGTATTTCCCAAGAGAAAGTGAGCTTCTTTCGGTAATGAGTGTTCAAGCATAAATATCGATAGGCAAGGGGGTCGAATCCTCTTTCCTCAAAGTCTTTTAAGGTAATAATATTTCCTTCTGATTTTCCCATTCTTCCTTTTTTTAAGACTAGGAACTCTCCGTGAAGCCAAAAGTTAGCCAGCTTTTTTCCGTATCCTGCTTTGGCTTGAGCAATCTCGTTGGGGTGGTGCACTGTTATGTGGTCTACGCCTCCGCAGTGGATGTCTAAGGGAAGTCCCAGGTTTTTAGCGGCCATTACTACGCATTCTGTATGCCATCCCGGGAAGCCTCTGCCCCAGGGGGAATCCCATTCCATCTGTCTTTTAACGCCTGGCTTGGTTAATTTCCAAAGAGCAAAATCTTCAGGAAGTTTTTTACCCTCAACTTTTTCTATCCTGGCCCTTGATTCTTTCATTTTTCTCCTCTGAGCAATTTTTCCGTAATCTGGGAGTTTGCTGGTGTCAAAGTATACGCCGTCTTCTATGACGTAGGTGAATCCTTTTTCTTCCAGGGTCTTTATAAGGTTGATTTGTTCTTTAATATAATCTGTGACGCAGGTCCATTTATCCGGCTTCTTTATATTGAGTTTTTTTATATCCTCTTTAAAGGCCTTAGTGTAAAATTCCGCTATTTCCCAAACCGTTTTCTTTTCTCTCCTGGCCCCTTTTTCCATTTTATCTTCTCCCGTGTCTTGATCTGAGGTAAGGTGGCCCACGTCTGTAATGTTCATTACATGTTTTACTTTATAATTTTCATATTCTAAAGATCTTTTGAGGAAGTCCTCAAAAATATATGTTCTAAGGTTTCCAATATGGGCGTACCAATAAACAGTAGGTCCGCAGGTATAAAGAGAAACCATTTTATCTTTTTGGGGTTTGAAAACCTCCTTCTTTCTTGTTAGGGTGTTATAAAATCTCATTATTATATTCTATCAGATTATTTGGAGGAAAATAAGGGGGTTGACAAATAGAATATAATATGTTAAGATATAGGCAGTAAAGAATAGTTCGGTTCTTTTACAAGGGAAAGGGAAAGAAAATGCAAGAAATCAGCCACGAAACTTTGATGAATATGTATGACGCCGTTACCCCGGTCGTCAGAGGATATGCCGTAGCCACCCATAACGGGAAGATGTTTCACATCTATCCCGATGGCACTCCTCTTTACGACGAGAGGTATGATTGGGTCGATTCTCCCTTCTTTGAGGGACGGGCCCGGGTCATGAACAAGGGTGTGATGTTCCACATTACACCCACTGGCAAGCCCGCTTACAACTATGGGTTTGAGTGGGTCGGCCATTATCTCAATGGCGTGGCCGGAGCCCAGCATGACGGCAGGATGTGCCGCATCAACAAGAGTGGACGCAAGATCGCAGCCGCAGCCTAGTACATTTTAAAGTCCCTTTGGTTCAAAGGGACTTTTTTTAATCACCAGAGGCCCAGGCCTCTGAAGGAATTGACAAAACAACTATAATATGATACGATATTGTTGGTTCGTTTTAATATCAAACATGCCAGAAAACCGAAAGAAAGTAAAGGAACAAGCAGTGAAGACGCTGTCAAGAGATCAACTGGAAGAGATGTACGACTATGTCGGCTTCTTCTCCGAAGGCCTGGCTCCGGCCCGAAAGGACGGAAAGTTTTTCCACATCCGTGCCGACGGC
>CAYXTC010000035.1:0-4601 GCA_964468405.1 uncultured Candidatus Saccharibacteria bacterium
CATTTTCACTGCTTCGCTTGCGGGGACTCAGGGCAAGGACTGGATCTTAAATTTCAGGCCCTGGAGAATGGCATCGTGGAAGCGGTTTTTAACTGCTCCAGTGTTTATCAGGGTTATGACGGAATAATCCAGGGGGGAATAGTGGTCTGCCTTATGGACGCTGCCATGGCGAACTGCCTCTTTTCCTATAACCATTGCGTCCTCACAGGAAAACTGAAAGTTCGTTTTAAACACCCTCTTTTAATACGGAGAAAAGCCGTGGTGGGAGCTAAGATAAAAAAGAAGCGGCCTCCTTTGTTTGTGGTAAAAGCCTGGGTTATTCAGGACGATGTTGTCAAAGCCCAAGCCGAGGGCGAGTTCTTAGAGAAATAAAGCCCGTATAATACGGGCTTTCCTTATTTGTAAATAAATGCTTTTTTTGTAAACTAAAGATATGACTATTGAAGAATTTGAAAAAGTAGTGGCTAGGGCGGTTGAGAACATCCCGGAGAGATTTTTAAAGAAACTGGAAAATGTGGAGATTTGCGTTGAGGAAAATCCTACTCCGGAGCAACGGGGGAAACTGGGAAAAAACTCTTTAATATTCGGTCTCTACCAGGGAGTACCCAGAACCAAGAGATGGCATTACGGCTCGGTTCTCCCTGATAAAATAACTGTTTTTAAAGAGCCCATTGAAAGGGTTTGCCGTACCAGAGAGGAGATGGAGGGGAAGATAAAAAACGTTGTCTGGCACGAAATAGCCCATCATTTTGGAATGGAAGAAGACAGGGTGAGAGAAGCAGAAAGAAGGAGGGTTGACAGAAATTACTAAACATGATATTATTTAACTACCATTAATCTTGTTTTGTTCTTTTCAATTCTAGGAGAAGAGAAAATGATTGCACGAGCTGACACCAATCTGGAAGCCACAAAAAGCAGGCCGGAATTTGAGAAGATGGAGAAGATCTCGGTTGTCTGCGAGCCCTTTGCAAACCGTTGTAATATCTGCGGCGCCTTCTTCGGAGAAGGCGACGACGTTTGCGGCGGTTCAGGCCGCCACATCATCGGACGAGCGTATCTCGTCCTGGCCTGACTCAAAGCCCCCTTTGATAATTTAAGGGGGCTCTTTTTATACAAAAAAACTATTTGCGCTTGATAAAAATATGGGTTAGAATATAAGATAAATTAAAGAATATGGCAAAAAAGAAAAAAATCTCCAAAAGAAAAAGGAAACCAGCGAAAAAGACAGAAGACAACGTTCGCAAACCTAAAATTAAGATTATTGGAATCGGCGGGGGAGGGGGTTCTATTGTTTCAGAGATTGCCTCTCGGGTAAAAAAGGTGAATTTTGTAGTAGCCAACACAGACGCTCAATCCCTTAAGAGATCCAGCAAAAAGGCCAAAAAGTTTCACTTTGGCAAAGAATTAACCCACGGGCTAGGTACGGGCATGGATGTTGAGGTTGCCTCGGCCGCCGCGGAAAACTCCAAAGAGAAGATAAAAAAAATGATGGAGGGACAGGATCTTTGTATCCTGGTCGCTTCTTTGGGCGGAGGAACAGGATCTGGAGCAGGACCCTTGTTCGCCAAGATTTCAAGGAGCTTGGGCAACCTTACTTACGGCATCTTTACTCTGCCCTTTGAATTTGAAGGGAGGAAAAAAACAGAGATTGCCAGAGAAGCCCTAAAAAAGATAAAGCCCCACGTGAACGCCTATACTGTTTTTCCCAACGAAAGGATATTTCAGATTATAGATAAGAATAATCCTTTGAGCGAGGCCCTCTCTGCAATTAATGAAAAATTGGGAGACAATCTAGAGGGTCTTATCGAAATGGTTTATCTTCCCGCCCTTATAAATATTGACTTTGCAGACCTTAAGACTATTTTTAAAGGAAGAGGAAGGCTTGCTTACCTTAATGCCGTGGATATAGAGGGGCCTGAGAAAGAAGAGGTTGTCAGAAAAGTAGTTTCCAGCCCTCTTTATCCCCACACTATCCGGGGGGCAAAGAGCATTCTATACAATATTTCAGGGAGCAAGGATCTTCAACTAGACCAGGTTGCTCATCTTTCTCAAATAATAAACGAGGCAGTGAACCGGAAGGCAAAGATAATTTTTGGCGTCAGCCAGAACAGCAAACCGAAAAATAATATCAGGTTAACTCTTCTGGCTTTGGGGTGCTCTACAAAAGGAATCCTTTTTTTAGACAAAGAGAGGAAAAACCCCGTTTCCCCCAAGAAAACAGCTGTTGCCAAAAAAAAGAAGACTGCTCCTGCCAAGAAGAAAAAGTCTCCCCAGCCGCCTAAATTAAAGAAAACAGCAGCAGAGAAGAAAAAATCGATTAAAGAAATGGAAGAAGGGCTAAGGAGGAAGAAAAGAAAAAGCGGAGTGCAGGTGAAAAAGGAAGAAGAGAAGGCAGAAAAGGAATTATTGGAAAAAGAAGAAGTTTGGGAGATCCCGGCAATTTTAAGAAAAAAGGATAAAAACTCTTAAAATATTATATGGAAATTAAAAAAGCAATTATTCCCTTGGCTGGCATGGGAAGCCGTTTTCTTCCTTTGTCCAAAGTAGTTCCCAAAGAACTTTGGCCCTTGGCCGGCAGGCCGGTAGTAGAAAGGATTATCAGAGAGGCAAAGAATTCGGGAATAACTAAAATAATATTTGTAGTAAGCCCGGGGAATAAAAAAATACTAGACTATCTTAAGCCCTCCCCGAAAATAGAAAAAGCCCTTAAGGAGAAGAAAAGGGAGAAGCTTTTGAAAGAATACCAAGAATTTGAACAATTTGTTAAAGACATATCCTTTTCTTATGTTGTCCAAAAGACTCCCAAGGGAGACGGGCACGCTGTCTTGCAGGCGGGGAAAGAGGCGGGTAAAGAGCCTGTTGCCTGTCTTTTTGCAGACGACATTATAGACTCCAAGACGCCTTGCTTGGCCCAAATAACAAAAATATTTAGTACCTGCCAGAAACCCGTGCTTTCCCTTTACCCTGTTTCTAAAGAGAGAGTCCCTTCTTATGGAATAGTGGGGGTGGAGAAAATAGCAAACCGCTATTACAAAGTGAAAGACATTATTGAAAAACCCTCTCTTGAAGAGGCCCCGTCTAACCTGGCCGTTGTCGGTAAGTACATTTTGACCCCGGACGTTTTTGCGTATCTGAAGAAAGCCAAACCCAATGCCAAAAAGGAAATAGTGTTAGCCGACACTTTTTCCAGAATGCTAGAAGACGGAAAAATGATTTACGGACATGAAATAGAGGGAAAATGGCTCGAATGCGGGGACAAGATCTCTTGGATGAAGTCTAACCTTTATTTCTCCTTAAAAGATCCGGATGTAGGGCCTGAATTACAGAACTTCTTAAAAGATATTAAATGAAAAAAATAGATAGGAAGATTTTAAAAAAGATCTACAAGCCAAGACCCAAGACTGCCAGGAAATACGACGCAGGGCTTTTGCTTGTTATCGGGGGGTCTGAGTTTTACAGCGGACCTCCTGCCTTTTCTGCTTTGGCATCGTTTAGATCAGGAGTGGATATGGTGAATATTGTGGCTCCGGAGAGAGCAGCCAACATTATTGCCTCTTTTGCCCCGGATCTAGCAGCCTACCCTCTTCCCGGCAAACATCTTGTTAAAAAGCACTTAAGTACCCTGCTTTCTCTTAGCAAATCAGCCCATGCTGTGGCCGGAGATAGGGCTGCTATGGTGATAGGGGGAGGCACAGGGAGATCTAAAGAAACCCAAGAAACTATATTAGAATATCTCGAGGAGGTTTCTCTCCCCGGAGTTATTGACGCCGATGGCATTTATGCCGTCTCCAAAGACAAAAAATTTATTTACAAAAAGCCTCTTTTAATTACTCCTCACTCTCACGAATTTTATGTCTTAACAGGGAAAGAGGTTGAGGGCTTTTCTGTTCAAGAAAAAGCCAACATTGTCAGAGAGCAGGCTCTGAAACTTAAGACAACGATTCTCCTGAAAGGAGGAACAGACCTTATTTCAGACGGGGAGGAGGTATACTTTTCAAAGACAGGTTCTTCTTCAATGACAGTGGGCGGAACAGGAGATATATTAGCAGGGATAGCAGGGGCTCTTTTGGCGAGAGGGCTGAGCCCTCTGGAGGCAGGGAAAGCCGCCGCTTTAATAAACGGTTTAGCAGGACAAATAGGAGAAAAAGCATTCGGGGAATCCTTAATGTCCAGTGATTTGCTGGATATTATTCCCCAGGTTATAAAATAGCATCCGTCAAGGGAACCTTACCTTGTCGGAAAAATAATATGCCACAATTAAAAGATAAAGTAGCAGTTGTTACAGGAGCCCGCCGGGGCATGGGCAGAAGCCATGCTTTAACTTTGGCTGAGGCTGGCGCCAAGGTTATGGTCTCAGACATTAACGAAGAGGACTGCCAGAAAGTAGTCGAGGAGATTAAAGAGAAAGGAGGGGAGGCTAAAGCAGTAAAATGCGACGTTACTAAAAAAGAGGAAGTGGATAATTTGATTAAGGAAACAACCTCGGAGTGGGGGAGGCTGGATATTTTAGTTAATAATGCAGGGATAGCAGACTTCAAAAAGTTTCTTGAAATGACAGAAGAAGACTGGGACAAAACCATTGATATTAATTTAAAAGGATA
>CAYXTC010000036.1:0-4570 GCA_964468405.1 uncultured Candidatus Saccharibacteria bacterium
TCTTCTTTTGAGATTCCTATGCCGGTATCTTTAATGCTAATCCTTATCTTGCTGTCTGTGGTCTCCAGCCCTATAGTCACCCCTCCTTTTGTGGTATATTTTACGGCATTGTCCGCCAGATTGAAGAGAGCCACCTTGATCTTTTCTTCATCCGCTTTTATCTTCGGAAGGCCTTCTTCGGGTTTTTCAAGTTTTAAGTAAATGTCTTTGGATTTTGCTTCAAAAGACAACTCCTCTGTCACCTCGTCTATTATGGCCTCCATATCAACGTTGGGCTGGGGGTCCACTACTTGCTTGCCCAGCTGAAACTGGGAAATATCCAATATTTCATTAACTATTCTAATCAGTCTTTTAGTAGAAGTTTGAAGTTTGAGCATTGCCTTTTTTAGTTTTGGAGAAACCTTTCCATAGGTTCCAGAGAGTATCAGATCAATATATCCTATCATTGAGGTAAGGGGAGTTCTCAGGTGATGCTGAGTGGCCATAATAAACTGGTTTTTGGCTTCGCTTAACCCCTGTAGTTCTTTATGGGCTTTCTTTTCCACCTCATAGGCCTTTCTAATCTCTTCTGTCATCTTCTCTAGTTTTTCTCTCTGTTTTACTTCTTTGAGGACGCTCTTAATCAACAATCCTATGAATACTCCTATTACCACCAACAGGGATACGTTTATCAGAAAGTCCTGATAGCTTTTCGACATCAATGTCCGGAAAAAAAGGAAAATAATGATCGCCAAAGAAAATACTTCTGTGGCGATAATATGCATGTGAAAGAGGTGGTGTTTCAGCAAACTATATGTGATAAACAGCACATATAAAACTACCAAGAAGTTCCCGAACGGGAACATGTTTACATTAAAAACTTGGGGAATAAAGTTAGTTACGCCACCTCCAAATCCGAACAATATTGCCAAGAGAAGATAATTAGCCTGAGCCCTTTTTATCCCCCTTGCTTCTCTCCTTTTTCTTATAAGTAAATAAATTGTTCTTGAAAAACAGGAAACAAAAAAAATAAAAAATAAATAATATAGAGGACCCACTTCTATCCAGTACCGCAACCCGGAACTGGGAGGAACCCCTTTCACAAAAAGAGGAGTAGATAAATTAAAGAATAAAAGGAGAAGGGCAAAAAGATACCCCACTATTAGATAGCCCCTTTCCTTTTCTTTTCTTTCGAGGAAGAGAACAATAAAGTGATAGAAAAAGATGGGTATAAATATGGCGCCGATGTTTAGTATTTTATTCCACAACAAAGCTGTGGAATAATCTGGAGAAGTAACCTCCATCCCCAAAGATAAGCTCCAAATTGAAACGGCTAGAGTAGTAAAAAACCATACCCGGTTCTTTTCAGACTTCCATTTTTTCCATGCCACAAAAACGCCTAACAGAAAACTGGCTGCTGCCGTAAGAAACGAAGTAACTGCAAATAAAAAATTAATCATCTTTAGTCAAGGTTTTCTTTAATAAATTTAAGGGTTTCCTTAATTGTGGGAGGGCACCTGTCTAAATTTTTCACCCCTCTCTCTTGCGAAAAACTTTTAGGGCACCTCCCGATTACTATACACTTTTCTCCCTCCGGAATCTTTAAGTTCTCCGCCCTTCCTATTATTATATGTATTTTTTCGTCTCCTAAAAAGGCCTTCCGAAGAAACTTGGAATATTTAAAAGGATTCTTTTTAATCTTCTTCCCCGATTCATTCAAGGCAGTAATACATCTCGAACAAGCAGTTGTGGGCCATACATATATGTTTCTGCCAAACTTTTTGTACTGATGGGCTTTTTTAAAACCAACAAATCTATTTTTTTCTAAGGATTTAATCTCTTCTTCTGAGGGATAATTTCCTACGTTCATCTCTTCAGCTAGCACTATATGGCCTATATCTTTAAAATTAAAACCCATCAAAAAACTAATAACTGAGTCCGTCTCTACCATATCCCTTCCTGTAAAAATTATTCCCAATTCTTTGGGCTTTCCGTGATGAGGCCCGTCTTCCTCCATCGCAGGCATTCCTTCTATTATATTTAAATCTGGTTTTGCAATTGTGCCCAAAAAAGCTATTAGTCCCTCTAACCCAAATCTATGCATGTTTACTCTTTCCAGCGGCAGGGGTAGTCCCATTTGATTCTTGAGCGATAAGCTAACTTTGGTTTCTATGTGAGTTTTTATCTTAGCTAAGTTTATATAAACATCGCACTCGTTAATAGATTCGGGCACAGAAATAGTTACGTTTTTATATTTTTCATAGCGCCTCTTTTGGTTATCAAGATTAATAAGTTTAACGTTGGACTCTTCAAGAAGGGATGAATAGCCACCCTCTTGGATTAATTTTTCAAAAGGAAAATGACGATCAGGAGTTCCAAGCAAAGAGGTGTGACCGATTATTATTTCTTGAGTGCCTTCTTCTCTCAGGGCCGCGGTTAATTTTCTTAAAAATTCGGGGTCCGTGTTTTCGCCCGGTATTATAGGAGACCTGCCAGAAAAATTAGGTTTGATAAAAATTTTCCTTTTCCCAGAGATGTTATATTCCCTAAGAATCTTTTTCAGGTTGCCTGTGAGATTGTGGTAATCACAATTTTGATATATTCGAACAGACATCTTTTATTTATCTTTAATTAACTCTTGCACACTCCCCATCACCAAATCTGTCACTTCCCTACAGACATCTTCGCTTTCTTCTTTCTTGTAATGATCCTCAAAAGAAATAGGTTTTCCGACATTAACAGATATTGCTTTCTTTTTTCTGGGAAATTTATCGTATCTAGACATAACTTCATAAGATCCTATTATTCCTATGGGAACCACGGTGACTTTATTCCTGAGGGCGAATTTAGCCACTCCTGGATAGACTCTTTTAATTTTCCCATCGGGAGAACGAGTGCCCTCGGGAAAAATCCCCACCACTCTTCCTTTAGATAAAAGCCTACTAACTTCTCTATGGACTTCTGTTTTATCTTTACTTTTCCTTTCTACTTTGATCTGGCCCGTTAACTCCATAATGGGCCTCCAAAAAATGCTTTTGTAGAATTTCTCAGCAGCCAAAAAATGAATCCTTCTGGGGATCACAGCGACAAGAGAAATAAAATCAAAGTAGCTTGAATGATTGGCTGCTATTATAGCAGGCCCTTCTTTCGGGATATTTGACAAACCCTTCACGTTCTTAACCCATACCAAACGAATAAGAGGACCTAGCAGAGTTTTAATTACCCAATAACCCATTCCTATATCTTACCATCTTTCCTTCCAGGCAAAAACTTTTAAATATAGTTTCGTCTATCTGTATAAAATTTTTGTGTCTATAAAACAGGGTAGATCTAGTTTCGCCCTGCTCCCAGAAGCCCCAAAATATTAAGAGGATGCTTTTATAAAAAGGGGGCTGAATTTTCAGCCCCTATTTCTTGATTTCCAATCCAGGATTATAGTAAAAAACACCTAACGGTGGCGAGAACATAATTGCCACATTGAGATTATTTTCCCTAAACAATCGCTGAAGATAAGAAGGATGATAAGCGATGCTCCGGAGGCCATCAGCAGAATAAAAGCAAACGCCTTCCTCGTCTGCCTTACACTCAAGGTTATCCTGGCCACATCGCTTATAATATTCTGCCCTAATCGTATTAGCTCTTTTTGTGGTTTGATAAGAACTAATAAGGAAAGGCGCTCCCGCTGACTTAATCGAAAGAATAACAGCTTCCACGCTCTTCATGTTTCCAAAACTATTGAAAGGGAAAAAGAGAAGGCTTCTATCCTTCTCAGTCCTTAATTTCTCAAAGAATATTGCCTGAGAAATTTTCTCAGCGTTGCCCTCAACAAACCCATAATCAGCAGGGGACTTCTTCGCTAGAAGAACCCTTCTTCTGCCTTCTTCGATAAAACGAGCAACGATGTCTATGCCGACATACATTTTTCTCTTTTCCATCGCCCATTCAAGATAGCGGCCATGCATACATCCAACCTCAATTAAAAGATCGAAAAAGTCAATTATTGAACATAAAATTGCTTCCTCTGTCCTAAGAAAATGCCTAACCTCTGGAGAAAAAAACGAAGGATTGACCAGGGAGTCACCTCCTCCCTTATCGTAAAAGGATCTCACAGATAGATTCATTAATCTATCCTTTCTTTTCTTTAAATAACTTCCGTTTTCACATCTCGAGCACTAGCATACTTCCGGAGAAGGCTCACTGCCTTCTTTAAAGACTGGCCCAAATCTTTATCTTCGCAGAAAGAGATAATAACCATCATAATACTGTGAGTTCCCTCTTTAATCATCGCTCTCTCTGAATCGCTAGTGGGACTACCAAAGGGTCCTTCCTCATCCGTAAAAACAGGAAGTCCCTCTATATTAATCATCTCCTTTCCAATTCCTTTGTAATGTTCGCCGGGTGCCCCGACACGGAATAATATTTTCCCCCTTACATTATCAAGGTCGTAAACCCCAACAGAATGTCTGGTTTCCAAAGAAACAAGGTTGTTTATGTCTACGACCGTGTTAATTTTATACAACCCCTTCCCTTGGATAATTCTACGCAACAGAGCCTCGGAAGAACCGCGATACCGCGCTGGATCCTTGCCAAG
>CAYXTC010000037.1:0-4527 GCA_964468405.1 uncultured Candidatus Saccharibacteria bacterium
GGCCTCCAAAAAACAGAGATCCCCAGCCGAAAGAGATCAAGGCCTGTCTTCCATATCTTGAAAGACAGATTTCCCTAATCAAGCCCTCGGTGGTTTGCACCTTGGGGAGATATGCCATGGAAGTGTTTATTAAAAGGTTTAATTTAAAAGAGGGAACTATCAGCCAATTCCATGGCAAGACCTTTGAGGCAGGCGACTTCAAGTTTATACCGCTCTATCATCCGGCAGTAGCGGTTTATAACGCTGGTATGAAGCAGGTGTTAAAAGAAGATTTTAAAACCCTGACGAAAATAAAATAATATGATTTTTTATATCTTAATCAGCACTTCCATTATCAGTTCACTGGCTTTTGTCGGAGCCCTGACTTTGTTTTTGAAAGAGAAAATACTGGACAAAATATTGCTGATTCTAGTTGCCTTCTCGGCCGGTTCTCTTTTAGGAGGGGCCTTTTTACATCTAATTCCAGAAGCGGTCGAGGGAGGCGTTCCTCTTATGAGTCTCTTTTTATGGCTGATTGCGGGATTCTGCTTGTTTTTTGTTCTAGAGCAGTTTATAAGGTGGCATCATTGTCCCCAAGGAAAATGCGCGGAAAAGCCAGCCCCCTTCTCTTTTCTTATACTTGTTTCAGACGCTGTTCACAATTTAATAGACGGCTTAGTGATTGCGGGCTCTTTTGCCGTTTCTGCTCCGATAGGGATGGTTACTGTTTTGGCGGTTGCTTTGCACGAAATACCACAAGAGATCGGAGACTTCGGGGTTTTAGTGTACGGCGGCTTTAAAAAAACAAAAGCCCTTGTGCTGAATTTCTTATCGGCCGTTACCGTGGTTTTGGGAGGAATTATCGGATTCTTTTTGTCCGGGAAAATAGGAGAATCCATTATTTTTCTTCTACCCTTTGCCGCAGGTAGCTTCATCTATATCTCAGCCTCTGATTTGATTCCAGAGATTAAACACAAAGAGAATATAAGGAAATCTTTAATACACTTTTCTGTCTTTCTGGCGGGAATAGGTGTGATGATTTTGATTAAAATACTGTTTCATGATTAATAAAAAAGTGGCAATTTGCAGCGGGAAAGGAGGGGTGGGAAAATCAATGCTAACTTCTTCTTTGGCCATTCTTATGGCTAAGGAGAATGTCATAGCAGTGGATTGCGATGTTGACGCTCCTAATTTAGCAGTATGGCTGGGAGAGCCTGAAAATTGGGAAAAAGTAGAGAAGATAAGTGTTTCCGAAAAGCCGGTAATTAACAGCAGCAGTTTAACAGAAGAACAAGCGAAAGATTGCGCTGGCAAGTGCAGATTTAATGCTCTAAAAGTTGAAAAAGGAAAGCTTAAGATTAATCCTTTCCTTTGCGAAGGATGCGGAGCCTGCGAGGTTTTTTGTCCTAAGGGCGCAGTTAAAATGAAACCAGTGAAAAACGGCGAGATAAGGGTTAAGGAGAGCAAACACGGTTTTCCTCTGGTCTCAGGGCATCTTTACCCCGGAGAGACGGGTTCTGGTAAAATAGTTTCTGAAATCAAAGGCAGAGCTTTAGGAATAGCAAAAAAAGCCATTATGCTAATTGACTCTGCTCCCGGTACAGGGTGTCCTGTTATAGCCTCTCTGCAGGATGCGGACTCTGTTTTGCTGGTGACAGAGCCTACCCCTTCATCTTTTTCTGATTTAAAAAGAGTATTAAAGGTGGTGGATCATTTTAATATTCCTTGGTATGGCGTTATTAATAAATGGGATATTAACAAAGAACTGAGCAAAGAGATTGAGACCTGGATGGGGAAGAAATTGCTTGGCAAAATTTCTTACGACAAAGAAATCTTTAAATCTGTTTCCCGGTTAACCCCCATAGTAAAAACAAACCTAAAAGCCAAAAAGGAAATAGAGAAAATATTTAATAATTTTGTAAAAATAGTTTAATATGGTTAGACCTATTAAAAAAAGAAAAGTTTATGTTGATCCCAAGGCAGTATATTTCAAACCCAGGGCTATTCCCCTTACTGAATTAAAAGAAATTAGTTTGGAGAGAGCAGAACTTGAGGCACTAAGGCTTTGCGACTACAAAAAGACAGGGCAGGTCGTGGCGGCTAAGAGAATGGGGGTTTCCCAGAGCACTCTTCAAAGGATTCTCGGGTCTGCCAGGGCAAAGGTGGCCTCGGCCCTTGTGAGAGGGGAGGCTATTAAGATAGAAAAGAAAAATTGATTTTTGTCAGCCCAGTGTTAATATCAACTAAGGTATGAGCAAAAAACTTATTATCGTTTTGATTATTGCGGCTTTAATTTTAGGAGTCGCCGTACACCAGATTTTTTTTAAAGAGAATGGGGGAGATTTGGATTTATTCGAAGTAAAGAGAACGGAAATTGTCCAAGAAGTATCCGAGACAGGAGTGGTTAGAAAGGGAACAGAGAAAATAGAACTCAGTTTTAAGAACCCAGGCAGGATAGAGAAGATCTCTGTCAATATTGGAGAAGAGATTGAGGCAGGCCAGGAGCTGGCTAGATTAGACACAGAAGAGCTTGAATTTCAGCTAAGAGAAGCAGAAGCCGCTTTGGCCGGCGCCAGAGCGGATTACAATAAACTAATAGAAGGCCCGACTCAGGAAAAAATTAGAGTAACAGAGGCTGACGTAACTGCGGCAGAAACCGCTCTAGAGAATGCAAAACAAAGCCTTCAGGACGTAAAAGATGACGCCCAAGAAGATTTGGGAAATGCTCTTCAAGACGCCCTAAACGTTTTAGACGATGCCTATCTTGAGATATACGACAGTTACAACCTGACAAGTTACCTCCGGAGAACTTATTTTTCTTCAGACCCCTACCAAACTACGGTTGAGATAAAATATGAAATTAGGGGTTATTACAAGGACTTGGAGGATCTTATTGATGAGGCGGAAGAGACTGTTTCGGAAGAAGATATCGATTTAGCCCTCTCTGAGTCAAAAACCATGCTTAAAAACACTTCCGATCACATGCAGACACTAAGGGATTTAAGCGATTCTTCAGCCTATGTGGATAAAGTTAGTACTTCAGATAAGAATTCTATTATCACCCAAAAATCTTCTCTGAATTCTAGTTATTCTGATGCTTCAGGCGCCATCCAGACCATTTCCACTACTAAAATTACGAATAGGGCCAATGTTAACACTGCCCAATACGAAGTTTATTCTGCCGAAGACTCTCTTCAAAAAGCAGAAGAAGAGCTTTCTCTGCTGACGGCAGATGCTCGTTCCGAAGATGTCGAACTATACCGCTCCAAGATGATTCAGGCAGAGTCAAAAGTTTCCCAACTGAGAACAAAATTAAAAGACGCTACTCTAAAAAGTCCTTATTTAGGGCAAGTTAGCAGGGTAGAAAAAGAAGAAGGAGAACTGGCCCAGCCCCAGGATGTGGTGGTTACAGTGCTGCCCCTCTCTCCTTTTCAGACAAAGGTAGATATCTATGAAGAAGACATTGTTGAGGTAAAAGTTGGAGACCCTGTTGAAATCAATTTAGTGGCCTTCCCCCGGGAGTCCTTGGAAGGAGAGGTTTCTGCCATAGATCCCGGAGAAAAAATGATAGATGGCGTAGTTTATTACGAAACGACCATCGGTTTTAAAGAAACGAGAAAAGGAATCAAGTCTGGCATGACAGCAGATATCGTTATAACTACTGCCAGAAGGGAAAATGTCTTGGCTGTTCCAGAGGACGCTGTAGAAAATAATACAGTTAAAGTTTTCTCGGAAGGGAAGATTAAGAATAAAGAGATAAGGACCGGCATGGAGGGGGAAGAGTTAATAGAGGTGGTCTCTGGCTTAAGGGAGGGGGATAAGGTGGTTGTTGAATAATATTTATGGACAGTCCTGTTATCAAACTGGAGAACGTTTGGAAGAAGTATCAACTTGGCAAAGTAGAACTTACAGTCCTTAAGGGGATAGACCTGCAGATTAATGCAGGTGATTTTATGAGCATAATGGGGCCTTCGGGTTCTGGGAAGTCGACTCTAATGTATATCGTCGGCTCTTTGGATACTCCGACTAAAGGAAGGGTTTTTTTAGGCGATAAGGATATCTCTAATCTTTCAGAGGATCAATTGGCTGCAGTGCGAGGAAGAAAAATCGGTTTTGTGTTTCAGCAGTTTAACCTTCTTTCTAATTTAACCGCTCTGGAGAATGTCGCTCTTCCTATGTTTTTTCAGGGAAAGGGGGAGCCAGAAAGAAACAGAAGGGGGAAAGAACTATTAGATATGGTCGGATTAAAAGAGAGATTAGACCACAGACCCCCGGAACTTTCCGGAGGAGAGCAGCAGAGAATAGCCATTGCTCGCTCTTTAGCCAATGATCCTGAAATTATCGTGGCAGACGAACCTACGGGAAATTTGGATTCTGTTACCGGTAAGAAAGTTATGGAAATTTTAACAGACCTTCATCAAAAGGAGGGCAAAACCATGGTTATTGTCACTCATGATCCCAAGATTGCAAACTACAGTAAAAACATAGTTAATATTAAAGACGGAGAGATACTCTCTAATCACCATACAGCAGAAAAATATCTATGGA
>CAYXTC010000038.1:0-4520 GCA_964468405.1 uncultured Candidatus Saccharibacteria bacterium
CTCTGATTTTCATTTTAGTAATTCCTTCAGCTCCTATCCAGATAGCAGCAACAAGATTTTCTGCAGTTTTTGAGGCAGAAAGCGCCCAAAAGAGAATAAAGAGCTTTTTCAATTATCTGACTATAATTTCAGGCTTCACGGTCGGGGCAATAGTAGTTTTTGGGATAATCTTTGCAAATCAAATCCAGACTTTTTTAAAACTTTCTTCTGTTAATTATATTTATTTTGTACTGGCCATAATAACGGCCATGTTCGCAAGCGGTATTACCAAAGGCATTTTAAAGGGCCTTAAAAGGTTCTCTCTTCTTTCTTTGGTTACTTTTCTGGAATCTCTGTTCAAGTTTCTGATAGGCGTTGTTCTGGTATTCTGGGGCTTTAAAATGTTCGGTGCCCTAGCAGGATTGTTGATTCCTGCAGCGCTCGTTTATCTTTTAAGCTTTTATTTCTTAAAAGACGTCTTGCTTAAGAGAGAAGAGAAGTTCCGGAAAGAAAAAGTAGGAGGGCTATGGCGCTATATCTGCTACAGTTTCTTGACTGTGTTTTTACTGAACGTATTAATTAATATTGATAAGATACTTGTGAAACTTTACTTTTCAGACTTTGAGGCCGGCATTTATTCTTCTTTCGCCAGTTTGGGGCAGGCGGCCTTTGTAGGGGTGAGTTTGCTTGCTGGAATATTGTTTCCTTTGGTTGCCTTTAACCACGCCCAAAAGAAAGACTATTATCACTATCTCAAGAAAATCTCTTTGGTTTCTCTAGCGGTTATCTCGTTTGTGGTTTTAGTTTTCTTTCTGTTTTCTGAGCCTCTTTTCATGTTATTTTTCGGCAAAGAATATATTCTAGGGGCTTCCTTCTTAGGGTATTATGCAGGATTAATGGGTCTTTTGGGGCTTGTCTTTCTTTTCAGTTATTTCCTTATGGCCCTTAGCAGGTTTAAGTTTTTGTATCTTCTGGCAGCCGGGGCCGTTCTCGAGGTTTTGCTAATAACTTTTTTCCACAATAGCTTCTTTCAGGTGATTCTAGTGTTTTTTCTAAGTTTGGCTTTTACCTCTTTAGGACTTCTTTTTTATATATTGTTTTCAAATATCTATGAAAAAAGAACTCGTTATAATCTACGACACTCCTAGTTTTCACTACCAGCACATATTAAGCAGCCACAATCTGGACCATTATTTAAAATTTTTTGAAAGGGTCCGTGTTCTTTACTGGGCTAAAGACAAAAAAGAACCCTTTATTAAGGGAAGATTTGTTTTTTATCCCTATTCTTACCCCTACAACTCCGGGTACGTCACTGGCTTAAAATATATGGTTTGGATATTTAGAACTCTTTGGGGAATATGTAAAAAGAGCCCCGGTGTTGTTTTAATGACGCTGATCCCCATCTGGTCTGGTATTCCCACTCTAATGGTTGCCAAATTGAAAAGAAAAAGGGTTGTCTTAAGGCTGGAGGCCCAGAAAATAGATTACTTGAAGGCAGAAGACGAAAACTCCGGTACATTTTGGCTTTTTACCAAGATCAAGATAGGGATTTTGAAAATAATCTATTTTGCCACCATGCCTTTTTTTGACTGCGTGGTAGGCATTTCCCCAGACCTTGTCAAAGAAGCAAAACACTACAGGGCCTCTGAGGTTGTCCTTATCCCAGTACCTGTAAGGGAAGATCTCTTTGAACAGGCAGAGAAGAAAGAGCATGATAAGATTACTCTCCTTTCCGTAGGCCAAGTTAAAAAAAGAAAAGGGCTTGAGGAGACCATAAAAGCAGTAAAACTTTTAGAAAAGGATGTTAAGTTGATTATAGCGGGGGAGGTTACCAACCCTAAGGATAAAAAGTTTTTTGAAAAAATTAAAAACGAAACTAATGCGGAGTTTAGGGGAAGAGTGGAGCACGATCTACTCCCTTCTGTTTTCTCTGAGGCTGACATCTTTGTTCATTCCAGTTATACAGAAGCCCTAGGGATGGTAATAATGGAGGCCATGCTCTCTAAGCTCCCTGTGGTGGCAACTGACACCAGCGGGGGGCGCTATCTTGTCTCAGACGGGGTGACGGGGTTTTTAGTGCCTGTTAAAGATATTAATTCTTTAAAGGAGAAAATAGAAAAACTGGCTGGCAGTTCTGATCTTCGAGAGTCTATGGGCAAGGCAGGATATATGAGAATTAAAGAAATACTTAAAACAGCCAATAAAAAAGAAGAGGAACTATGGCAAAAAATGACTTCTTAAAAAAGGACTGGCATAATGTCTGGGAACTGGAAAAGATTAAGGAGGTCGCCTTAAGTGCGCCTGTCTGTAAAACAGTTTCTGATATTCTTTCTCATTACCCCAAGGGCTCTTCGGTTCTGGACGCGGGGAGCGGTTTAGGGAAATGGGTCTTTTATTGCCAAAGAAAAGGTTATCAGGGATACGGGATCGATATTGTGCCTAAGGCGGTAGAAAGATGTCTTCGGTACGCTTCCCGGCAGGGTTTGGGCTGTTGTTTTTCAGCAGGGGATATCCGCAGCATGCCCTTTTCTGACAATTCTTTTGAAGTAGTAATGAGCTTCGGGGCTATCGAGCATTTTTCAGACAGCATTAAGGCCCTGGAAGAGTTTTACAGAGTTTTGAAAAAGGGAGGCACTTGTTTAGTTACAGTTCCTAATATTTATTCTGTGAGAACCTTTTTTACCAGGCCTTTGTTAAATATTCTAAAAAGTCCTAAACTGGGGTATCAGGGCAGAGAAAAGTCTTTTAGCCCTTCCCGGTTGTGCGGGATGATGAAAAAAGCGGGGTTTAACAATTTTGAGTGCGGCATTATGCCAGACGGCGATTTGCTGGGGGAGTGCTATAAGTTTATCCCCTTGATCGGTGGTCCTCTTTTTTCTCTTTCCCGCAGAATAAGTTTTTGGATTGAGAGAAGGCAGTCTAAGTTAGGTCATACCTCTTATTGCATAGGCAAAAAATAATTATGAAGTGTTCTGTCGGCATTTTCGCCCACAAGGAGGAAAAAAACATAAAGAATAATTTGAATTCATTATTAAGACAAGATCTTAATAAAGTTGAGATCGGGGAGATAATAGTGCTGGTTGACGGGAAAGGAGACAATACTTGGGATATAGTAAAAAGCATTGCTTCTAAAAACAGAAGAATAAAACCCTTTTATTCTGAAATTCGGAAAGGGAAATCAGAGGCTGTTAACAGATTTCTTTCTCTGGCAGAAAACAATATCTTAGTTATAGCAGGAGCAGACACTATTTTAGACAGCAAGGCAGTAGAGAATTTAGTGAAACCCTTTTTTGATGTTAAAGTAGGGATGACCGGGGGCCGTCCTGTTCCCCTGAATAATAAGAATGATTTGATGGGGTTCACCGCCCACTTGATCTGGGGCCTTCATCATCAGGTCTCTCTAGAGAGCCCTAAGATGGGGGAGATGACAGCCTTTAGGAAAGTAATTTCTGAAATACCAGATACTGCAGTAGACGAAGCCTTAATAGAGGCCAAGATAAAAAAGAAAGGATACAAAATATCCTATACCCCCTCTGCTGTTGTCTATAACAAAGGGCCTGAGACAGTTAAAGAATTTTTGGCCCAAAGAAGGAGAATCTATTTCGGCCATTATCGCTTGAAAAGAAAAATAGGATATCAGGTCTCTACTACCAATTGCTTTAAGATCTTTTATCTTTTAATTAAAAACTTTAAATTCAGTGTATTTACTCTGCCTGCCGTGCTTCTTGAAGGATTAGCCCGTTTTCTGGGATGGTGGGACTATGTTCTGGGCAGGGACCATAAGGTGTGGAAGGAGGCAAAAACTACTAAGGATCTAAAATGAAGCCCTTAATTATTATTCCAGCTCTTAATGAGGAAAGGAATATTAGAGAGATAGTCCCTAAGATTTTAAGTAAGGGAAGCAGTTTTCATATTCTTTTGGTGATTGACAAGTCAGAAGACAATACAGAGGAAATAGCAAAAGAATTATCCCAAAAACATCCCCGGGTTTTTTCTTTGTTTAAAAAAAAGAAAGGCCTGGGAACTTCCTATATCAAAGGATTTAAATGGGCTTTGGAAAGGGATTATGACCTGATCTTCGAAATGGATGCTGACGGTAGCCACAGTCCGGATTTTCTTCCTTTGTTTCTGGAGAAGATAAAGGATTATGACGTGGTTGTGGGATCTAGGTACTACAACAAGAGAATAAGCGTGGTTAACTGGGACCTAAAAAGACTTTTTCTTAGTTTGGCAGCCAATTTTTACGCCAAGACAGTAACCAGAGTTCCTGTCTCGGATGCTACAGCAGGCTTTAAATGCTTCAGGAGAAAGGTGTTAGAATCCATTGACTTAGACAAGGTTCTTTCTGAAGGATATTCCTTTCAGATTGAAATGAACTGGAAGGCCCTTAGGTCAGGATTTAAAATAGGAGAGGTGCCTATTATTTTTTATGAAAGAAAATACGGAAAGTCTAAATTATCTACTAATATTATCAAAGAAGGCCTTTGGATTTTATGGAAAATCAGATTTAAAAAATGACCAAGATTAAACTTATATTCAGT
>CAYXTC010000039.1:0-4094 GCA_964468405.1 uncultured Candidatus Saccharibacteria bacterium
AGGCATATAAGCGCGAAGCCCCTCCCAAGATAAGGACTCTTAGATTCCTCGAAGATGACGAGGTTGATAGGCTGCAGGTGTAAGCACTGAGAAGTGTTCAGCCGAGCAGTACTAATAAATCATTACTTATTTTACAAAACATTTAAGAAAGGTTGGCCTTTTAATGGGCTAGATTAACAATATAGAGATTGTGGCTACTATAAGGGAGCCAGACTGGGAGTGCTCCACCCGATCCCATGCCGAACTCGGAAGTGAAATCTCCCAAGGCCGATGATAGTCCTTCGGGGCGAAAGTAGGTAGCTCCCTTATAGTGTTCACAAATCTCTGTTTCTGAGCGGCTTTGAGCCGCTTTTTAATTCTTGTTCTTTGTTCTTTAAAAGGGTAAAATAGTTAAATGATGAAGAGCCATTTTCGGAAAAAAGAAAATCCAAATAAGTTTTTTGTAATCTTTTTAGGCCTAATTTTAATTGTTTTTCTTCTTAATTTATTTCCTGGAACAATTAGGCCGTTCTTTTATTCATTTTCTTCACCAATTCAAAAAACCTTTGGGCTATGGGGAAATAATTGCTCTGATTTTTTCTCTGGTCTTTTGCGGGGAGTAAAGTTGGAAAAAGAAAAAGAAAACCTTAAAGTTGAGAATCAGAGATTAATAGCCGAAATAACAAGACTTAAGTCTCTAGAGGAAGAGAATAAAGTTCTTAGGAAGGCCCTTGAGGCTGGCTTAAAAGAAGAATTCGCTATTGTGTTTACTCGTATTATTAGCAAAGAATTCTCAGAAGATATCTTGTTGCTAGATAAGGGAGAAGAAGAGGGGATTGAAAGAGGAATGCCCGTTATTACCCCGGAAAAAGTGTTGGCAGGAAGGGTAATAGAAACCTACGAGGGGTTTTCAAAAGTAGAAATTGTTTCAAACAAAGGGTTTGTTTTCGATATTGGGGTTTTAGATAAAGAGATTGTAGCGCTCGCCAAGGGGCAGGGGAGGGCTGAAATTCTGCTGGATTTAATACCTAAAGAAAGCGAGATAGTAGTTGGAGACACCGTGGTAACCGCAGGGTTGGAAGAATCTATTCCTGCTGATCTTGTGGTAGGAAGGGTAAAGGAAGTCTACAAAGAAGATGTTAAAAGCATGCAAAGAGCAACAGTCGAGCCTGGATTTAATCTAGACAGAAACTTTTATCTTTTTGTTATAAAATCCAAATGAGGTATAAAATATTTTTTCCTTCTTTGATAATTATTTATTTTTTGGTTCTATTTCAGACCAGTTTTCTTTCCCATTTCCCTGTTTGGGGCTATACTCCTAACTTGATTTTAATTGTTGTTTTATTGTGGAATATTTTAGAAAGCGAAAAGGATTATACCGGTCTCTTTGCAGCCCTGGCTTCGGGATTCTTTCTGGATATTTTTTCCTCTCATTTTATAGGGCTTAATGTTTTGATCTTAATGTCTCTTGCCTTGGCGATAAAGTTTTTAATTAAAAAGCATGTTAAAATCTCTATTTTTCAGAGAACCTAAAAAAGGAAAAATCGAGGAAAGAAAAGATATCGAACCAAACGAAATTTTCCTGGATCACCTAGGGGAGAACCCTGACAGAAAGGTAGAAAGGCCTGTTTCTCGTAATGCCTTTCGTCTTCTTCTTGCTTTCTGCTTTCTTCTTCTTTTTGCTTTATTCGGCAGAGCATTCCAGCTCCAAGTTCTTCAGTTTGATAAAATGTCTGTTATGGCAGAGAGAAATAAATTCATTAACCAGTCTCTGGTAGCAGAACGGGGTGTAATTTATGACCAGGAAGGAAAGCAACTAGTTTATAACAAGCCCAGCTTTGACCTTATCATAAAAAAGAGCGCTCCCCGGGAGACAATCGAAGAGATTTCTCGAATACTGGGAAAAGATTTTCAAGGGTTGAGCCGCCTTGTGGAAGAAGGCGAGCAAGAAGAGGTGGTTGTTGTTAAGGGCCTGAATCATCAGCCCTTGGTTTTGTTAAAAACAAAGATGCAAGAATTGTCAGGGGCTGAAATCAAAAACAATTATACCAGGAAATATCTCGAAGATTCGACTTTTTCTCATGTTCTAGGATACACCGGCATAGTGGGGTCCGAAGATATAGAGAAAGACCCCGAAGTTTATTCTGGCCTAGACTATGTGGGCCGTGCGGGGATAGAGAAATTCTACGAAAAAGAATTGAGGAAGGATTCGGGCAACGTTAAGATCGAAAGAAATGCTTCGGGAGAGATAATCTCGCGAAAAGTAGACAAAATGCCGAAGCCAGGAAATAGCCTGGTGCTATGGCTTGATTATGACCTTCAGATGAAAGCCAAGGAATCTTTAGAAAAGAAGCTAGAAGAAATAGGGTCTGAAAAAGCAGTTGCTGTCGCCCTAGATCCCGATAACGGCGCCGTCTTGGCTCTGGTTAGCATTCCAGGGTATAATAATAATCTCTTTAACAGAGACAGCAACAAGGACGCTCTTCAGCAGATTTTGTCCGATGAGAATAATTCCCTTTTTAACCGGGCTTTATCTGGAAGATATCCTACTGGATCAGTTATAAAGCCCCTGGTGGCTACAGCCGCTTTGGAAGAAGGGTTGGTTTCCCCTGAAAAACCTATAAACTGCCAGGGGGCAATTACCATAGAGCACCGCTATAACCCGGAGATAGTTTATACCTATAAAGACTGGGCCGTTCATGGGCCAACAGACCTTAGAAAGGCGATTGCAGAGTCTTGCAATGTTTACTTCTATACCATCGGCGGGGGGTATAAAGAACAGGAAGGATTAGGTCCTTCAAGGATTAAACATTACCTAGAGTTGTTCGGCTGGGGGAAGGATACTGGAATTGATTTTCCTTCAGAATACTCAGGATTTATTCCTTCTCCAGAATGGAAAAAAGAACAAAAGGGAGAAAATTGGTGGGATGGAGACACCTACAATCTTTCAATAGGGCAGGGCGATATTCTTATTCCGCCTCTCCAGGTAGCTGTTTCTTTCGCAGCTATTGCCAATGGAGGCACTATTTACAGCCCCCGTATAGCAAAGGAAATAATAGACAGCGAGGGTAATACGGTTAAAAAGATAGAGTCTGATATAATAAAGAAAAACCTGGCAGATCCTAATAATTTAAAGATAGTTAGAGAAGGGATGAGAAAGGGGGTAACAGGAGAGGGCGCCCCCCAGGCCTCCTCAGTTCTATTAAACTCTTTACCGGTTGAGGCCGCCGCTAAAACAGGGACTGCCCAAACCCAATACGAGGAAAAATATCATAACTGGGTAACCGTATTTGCGCCTTACGACAACCCAGAAATTGTATTGACGGTAATGGTCGAGGAGGTAGAAGGAGTCCGTTCTGCCACTCTTCCTGTAGCAAAAGAAATATTAAATTGGTACTTCAATGACAAAGAAAAACATAACTAAAGAAGGTCTTGAAAAGATCAAAGAAGAATTAAAACACTTAGAGGATCGGAAGAGAAAGGAGGTTGCAGAAAAATTAAGATATGCTGCTTCTTTTGGTGATCTTTCAGAAAACGCAGCCTACGAAGAGGCCAAAGAAGAACAGGAATTTGTCGAAAGAAAGATATCAGAATTAAAAAAGACAATAAAAGATTCTGTAGTAACAGAAAAAAAAGACCACGACAAAATTCAGTTTGGAAGCAAGGTGACAATATCTTCTGAAGAAGGAGAAGAGACTTATTTTATCGTTAGTGCCAACGAGACAGATCTTTTAGAAGGAAAAATTTCTGTTGATTCTCCTTTGGCGAAAGCGATGGTTGGTCTCAAAAAAGGAGAGGCTTTTGAAGTAGAAACCCCGGGAGGGAAGAAAAATTATAAAGTGATAAATATTGAATAGAAGGAGTTTTATGTTATCTTTAAGATATGGAAGCAAAAACTAAAAAAACAAGGACAAGATTTGCCCCTTCGCCAACAGGCTTCCTTCACATAGGAGGAGTCAGGACTGCGCTTTTTAATTTTTTGTATGCCCGGAAGAACCGGGGCGAATTTGTTATTAGAATAGAGGACACAGATAAAGAGAGGTCAGATCCTAAATACGAGAAAGATATTATTGAGGGATTAAAATGGCTTGGCCTCAATTGGGAGGAAGGGCCAG
>CAYXTC010000040.1:0-3948 GCA_964468405.1 uncultured Candidatus Saccharibacteria bacterium
AGCGAAAAGGCCTTTTTTATCAATTGCTTATCGGTCTCAATCCTGCCCCTTATTAACTCTATCCCCTTTTCGTCTCCTTCTTTGCTGACCATTCTGGCGCCGCTACAATCAGGGTTATCGCAAAGGAGATAAAACTTATCTTCCTTCTCGTCATATTCCACTTTTTTAGTAGGCAAGAGCCTGAAGTTCCGCGAGGTCTGACAAAGAGGACAGATAACCCTGTCTTTTATTCTTTCATCAATTACAGCCTCAGGAACGTCGATAAGGACGAAAATGTCCGGGTCTTCCCTGTATTCAATAAGATCTCTGAAGAATAAAGAGTAAGAAATTTGATCTAAGTTCCTGGGAAATCCATCCAGAAAAAGGGCCTTCTTGCCCTTTTGAGATATTTCTTTTTTAACAAGGGCTAATATTAATTCTGTAGGAAGGAGGGTCTCTGTGCTTCTGTTTTCCAAAGAAGATATTATATCTTCCAGAGAAGTAAACCCTCTGTAGTTTTTCTTTAAAAAGGAAACTAACTCTTTCTTTTTGTCTTCGTTTTCGACAACCTCGTCAAACCTTCTTACCATATCCCCTATAGAGAAATGTTCTATTTTATCTCCGGGGTCAACTATTTCCTTAAACATCTTGGCATAGGTTCCCTTGCCAGAGCTCTTGGGGCCCAAGAGATAGGCGATAAAGCTGTTGCCCTCCTCCAGGTATTTCTTTATCTTTTTAATTTCCTCGCCTGCTTTTAAATCAAAATAAGACCTTCTTTTTTCCGGATCTGTAAGGTCAAATGTCTTGCCATCTTCTGTTTTAGTTTTAAACAAAGGAAATTCAAGGTCTTCCATTTTTTTACACTATGAGCTTATAGTTTTTCACTCGCAGCTTTTAGGTTTAAATATTCTCCTTCAGAGATAAATTTGATATCTCCGTCTTTGTCGGTCCTTAGAACTTCTATACCAAATTCTTCGAGTTTTGCCAATACTTCGGGCGCAGGATGCCCGAAAGAATTATTTTTCCCTACCTGGATTACAGCAACCCCGGGAGAAACGCTTTCCAAGAATTCATCAGATGTCGAAGAGCCGCTGCCATGGTGGGAAACCTTTAAAACATCAGATTCCAAAAAGTCGTATTCTTCTACCAGTAAATCCTCTGCTTTTTTGGTAATATCTCCTGTAAAGAAAAAGGATGTATCTTTAAAAACTAATTTGGAGACAATTGAGGTATCATTGGCGCTCTTCACCTTCTCCCCTTCCATTTTTTCCAAAGGAAATAATACTTCTAAAAATAGATCGGACTGGAATCCGATCTTCTGCCCCGCCTCCGCTATTCTTATATCAGCTCCCTCTTTTTCTAGCAGTTCATTCCATTTTTGCCACTCAGCAGTATCTCTTACTACGCCTGTCCAAAGAACATTTTCGACTTCATAATTTTCTAAAACCCTTAAAAGACCGAAATAGTGGTCGTGATCCGGGTGGGTTAAGATAACAAGATCTATATCCTTGTCATAGAAAGGCATTTCCTGGGAAAGTTTCTCCAAAATAACGCCAGATGGCCCTCCGTCTATTAATATCTGATGGCCTTTCGGAGTCTCGATAAAAATACTATCTCCCTGCCCGACGTCAAAAAAGGTTACCTCAAGAAGTTCGGGGCTCCTTAATTCTGAAATCTCAAGCCAGGCTAGGATATTAAAAACGACCAGCATTCCCAGAATAATCCAAACTGTCTTTTTCTGAAACATTAACGAGATAAAATAAATAACCCAAATCAGTTGACTTGGGTTATTTATTTATAGTGGAAAGTTATGCTTTTCCGAGAATCCTGAACATCTTTGTTCCGCAGTCAGGGCAAGTTCCTGTCACGGCTCTCCTTTTTACTCCCCCCTTTCCTTTCATTTCTATTTCTTTGGGGTTTTGTATTTCTTTCTTAGCCTTGCATTTGACGCAATATCCTGTATATTTCTCTTCTGCCATAATTTGTTGAGCTTTATGTAAATTTTTAGGGACGACCTTTTTCTGGTATTGGGAAACTAAGTTTTCCACACCCTTATTATACCTTATGTTAAGTAAAAGCAATAGTCAAATGAAATTTAGTAATTTTCTACCTTAATTTCCCCTATAGCCTCTTCTATCATTCCCTCACAATCCATGCCCTTTTCCATTTCTTTTATCTGTTCAAGATCCCCCTTGGCTGTCTGTCCCTTGGGCACAAACAAGGTGCAACAGTCCTCCTGGGGCTTTATAGATATATTATATGTCTTTATCTTTCGGGCTTTAGACATTATTTCCTCTTTATCTAATCCCACTAAGGGTCTTAAAATTAAACTCTCTATTGCTTCTTGAGTAATAGCCATATTATCCAGGGTCTGAGAACTGACCTGGCCCAGACTTTCGCCCGTCACCAAGGCTTGGCAACCCTCTTTCCGGGCAATCTCTTGGGCTATTTTAAGCATAAATCTTCTGTAAAGGAGAACCCTGTATTTGGGAGGAGAACTTGTTTTAATCTTAAGTTGGATCTTCTGAAAGGGAACAAAATACACCTTTAAAGAAGGCTGGTATTTCAAAAAAACTCTGGCAGTTTCTTTCACTTTCTCAATGCTTCTATTTGAAACCAAAGGAAAACTATGAAAGTGAATCCAAATATTCTCCAACCCCCTTTTGGCAGCCAAGAAAGCAGCCGCAGGAGAGTCTATGCCGCCTGAGACTAAAACCATCCCTCTGCCAGAGCATCCTACGGGAAGCCCTCCTAGTGCTTTCTTTTTCTTAAAGAACAAGAACCAGCCGCCCCTTCTAATTTCTACAAAGATTTCATTGTCAGGATGATCCAAATCAACTTTTCTATGTATATTTTCCGCTATCTTATCTATAACTTCGCTTCTGCTCTCTTTAACTATCCCTTTTTCCAATTTTATTCTAATAGCAAAGGTCTCCCCTCTTTTTACCTCCTCTTTTGCTTTTTCCTGAACAAACTCTGAAAATCTTTTTAAATCCTTACCTACAAAATTAAAGCAGGGAGCAAACCAGGCCGCCCCAAAACAGTTCTTAACCGATCTCTGGGCCTTGTTAATATCTTCTGTTCTAACAAAAATTCTCCCCCTAAAAGAATTTATGCTAAAGTCTGCCCCTTCTTTTTTAAGAAAAGAGGAAAGATTAGAAATCAGCTCTCTCTTAAAAATCCTTTTAACCCCTTCTGACTTAAGAAACAACTCTCCCGGGGCTATTAATATTCCTTGCCCTATTTTCATATTATAATTCCTCCGCCTAAAAGTTCTTCTTTGTTGTATAAAACAAGAGACTGGCCCGGAGTTACCGCTCTTTGGGACCTTAAAAATTCAGCCCTTACTTTTTTGTCCGCTCCAAAAATCTTGGCCCGAGCCCCTTTATGATTATACCTTATCCTGACCTCTGCCTGAAAGGGAAGGTCTGGAGACTTGCCTGAAATCCAGCTAATATCTTCAGCCTCTACCTCTTTTCTTAATAAATCATTTTCATTTTTAGTAACGATCAATCGATTTTTTTCTAAGTCCTTTTTAAAAACATAATAAGGGCCTCCGGATAACCCTATTCTCTTTCTTTGGCCTATAGTATAAAGCCAGAGGCCGGAATGCCTCCCCAATATATTGCCCTCGGGATCTACTATCTGCCCCGGTTTTTCTTTAAAATGTTTTTTTAAAAACTCTTCCAAGGTTGTCCGGATAAAGCATATTTCTTGAGATTCTGGAACTTCAACAATGGGTAGCTTTATTTTTCGAGCCATGCTTTTAATTTCCTCTTTAGAATATTCTCCATTGGGAAAAAGAGTTTTCTCCAATGTTTTTTGATCTAACTTCCAGAGAAAATAGGACTGATCTTTTTCTTTGTCTTTTGCCTTAAAAAGCTTTATCTCCTTTTGAGACCCCTCTCTCCTTGCATAATGCCCCGTAGAAACGTAATCTGCTTTTCTTTTTTGCAATTCCTGAAACAA
>CAYXTC010000041.1:0-3415 GCA_964468405.1 uncultured Candidatus Saccharibacteria bacterium
ATCATTTTTGCTTTTCGGGAATAAAAAGTCGGAGGAAGGAAATGGGTGAAATAGGCCTTAACCTCTTTCATCCAAACTCTTTTGTAGAGAGTAGTCCCCACAATGTCCCCTATCTGGGCGGGCTTTATCCAAAAAGAAAATTCTCCGCTTCCCGTAATAACTACGGGCCTGTTTAAAGAATCTTTCTCCTTTACTAAAGCCACCTCCTTTTCGAGAAATTCTCTGGTTATTCGCCAGGGGCAGTCCCCGAACTCAAAAAAAGGCTCGTTCTCCACCTGCCACGCCCAGATAGTTTCTTCCGACTGGTATCTGGAAACGACTTCCTCTATCATTTTTAAAATTCTTTTTTTCTGTTCCTCCTCAGAAAACCCCTCAGCCCAAGAAGGAATATGGCATTCCGGCCAGCGGGGAGTTTTCATGCCCACAACCAATAACACCTTTGCCTCTTCTTCTTTTGCTTTTTTTATCTGCCAATCCAAATCTTCAAAATCATATTCTCCCCTTCCAGGCTCTAAAAGATCCCAATGAGCCGCTATCTTAACCTTGTCGGCCCCCAAGTCTTCCAGAAGAGCCGAGTAGGTTTGTTGCCAGTCAAGTCCGAGTTTCTGGGTGTGTTTTTGGGAAAAATTTACACCCCACTTAATATCTTCCGCCTCTCCCGGAAACCCTATAAAAAAGAGCAGGAGAAACAGGAAAAGAAAACTAAGAAGAACTATTAAGACAGTCTTAATTTTTCTCATTGATAAGGCGAGATTTTAATTTAATGATTTTATTAAAAGACTCATCTATTCTCTCTTCTCTAATCTCCCCGACCCTTGCCAGATTTAACAAAGTCCTTACTCCTTCGGGAACCGGCTTGCGCCAGCCGGAGAAGATAAGAAGATTTACTCCTGCATTAATCGGGAAGCCGACAACTTCTTCTAGAGAAAATTCATTTAATAGAGAGTTCTGGGAGAGATCGTCAGAGACAATGATAATATCTTCTGGAAATTGCTTTCTTAAAAAATCTATGGCTTTCCCGCTAAATATAAAAGGAAGATCTTTATTTATTTCTTTATACACCACATTGGAAACCATTACCATCTCGGGAGAAGACTGGGCGGCTTCTGCAAACCGAGAAATGTCAGGGATCTCCTCTACGTAAGCCAGCTTCTCTTCGGGGTTAAAAGAAATATTATCATATCCTGGAAAATGCTTAAGGCAGGTAAAAATTCCTGAAGACTGCTGGCCCTGGATTAGGGCAGAAGCCAGCGAGGCCTTATTCTCCTGGTAGAAACTTCTGTTAGAAATAAATTCTTTTCCATCCCCGCCATCCAACAAAGGAGCAAGATTGAGGTTTACTCCAATTTTTTTTAGGTCTTCCGCCCTCAGCCTGCCTATTTCAAAGGCTTTCTCCGGACCCTCAATCTGGTATTGGGGCGTTCTTTCCGCCCACTCTACCCTGGAAACCGGATCGCCTTCTTGGTCAACGGCTATAAAAAGAGGTAGCCCCGTACTTTCTATCGAAGTTTTCTGTAAAAAAGAAATTAGTTTTTTAATCTGTTCTTCACTCTTAATATTTCTCTTGAGCAAAAGAATTCCTCCGGGGCGGAGTTCCCTAATTAGTTCTTCCATTTTCCTACTCGGCTCTGTTCCCTCTATCCCCACCATAAAAAGCTGGCCAACTTTTTGTTCTAGAGAAAAATAGTTCTCTTGTCCTTTCTCAGCATTCTCGTAAGAGGAAACCTCTTCTTCGCTTATTCCATAACTTATTAAAAGAGAGACGGCTAACAATAAGAGGAAAAGAAGCGAAATGATCGAAATTTCTCTGCAAATATTCATTTTAGGGACAGGATCGCAAGTCCTGCGGCTATTATAATTATTGCCGAGACCTTCTCAAAGATATTTCTTTTTGAAAGTTTTTCTTTCCAAACCCAGGGAAATTTCCAAGAAAGAAGAACAGAAAAAGAAAATAGAAATACATACTGGACTCCCATAAGGGCGCCGATCACGGGCAGAAAAACAGCATCGGCTAAGTCCACAGCCCAGTTTTGAAGGACAAAAGCAGCAGCACCCATTCCTTGAACAAAGAGAAAAACCAGCGTGGTTTTTTTAGTAAAAGTAAACTGCCCCTTAAAAATTTCTTTTTTAACTTCTTTTGAAAAAATAAAAAGGAGAGCCGCGATAAAGCTTCCTATTCTTATCCAAATAAACCCCGTCCAAAATCCCAGAGATAAATAGATATGTTTAGCCAGAATAAAATAAAGAGATGCAAACAGAGCCGCGATCAAGGCAATCTTCAGAGAGGGAAAAGAAAGTTTATTAGAAGGACTCTTTGTAATCAGAACACTTCCTAAAATCAAAATGAGAAAAGCCAGAAGGTTCCACCCCCCTAAAACGACCCCTTCTCCAAAAAAGATAAAGGTCAAGCCGAGAGTGAATAAAGGAAGAAACCCTCCGAAAGCAGGGACTACTGTTGAGACTTCAAATCTTTCAAACCCCGAAAAAAGAGAAAAGGTAAATAAAACAAATATGGCTCCTGTTAAAAAGCAGAGAAGAAGATAAATTAAAGGAATGATGCTGAATTCTACAAAAGGAATCAGGAGCAAAACAAGAATGCTTAAAATCCCTACGTAAAAAGCATAACTTTTGGGATTCGGAGGACCCAGTAAGAGGTATTTATCTCCTAGGGAAGTTAAAGAAAAAAGGAGATAAGCTAATATTATAACTAACAGCCATAGCATATTACAAAGTATTAGATGTTAGCTCTTCAATTATCTTGTCCCTGCCCGAACTGTCTAAGCCAAAAAATCCGTTAAGGGCGCACTCTGCCATTAAGCCCTGATCCAGATATTCAAAGAGCCACCTGTCACAAGAGAGAGGGTTTTTCTGCAGAACAGCCGCTCCTTTTTTAAGAATCCGTTGCTTGTTTTTCTCTTCCTGGGATCCAATAGTGGGAGCCAGTATTAAGGGTAGGCCTAAGGCAGCGAAAAAACAGAGTTCGCTGGGTTTGGTCCACAGGATGTCAATTTCGCCCAACTTGTTATTGAATTCTTGGAAATAATCCTCTATGTTCTCTGCAAAAACCACCTCTACTCCTTTTTTAACTCCAATCCTCTCGGCATTTTTTAAAAAATATCTCTTTAAGCTCTTTCTTGTTCCTACAGAAAAGGCGAGAGAGACTTCCCCTTTTTTGATCTTCTCGGACAGAGAATCCATAATCTTAAGGCCTATTTCTTTCTGAGCGCCGGCGCCGCCGATCGCGAACATTAAACTCAAAAGTCCTTTATCTTCCGAGAGCTCTCCTATTTTCTCTCTAAGAATAGAGAGGTGTTCTTGTTTGGGATTCAGATTAGCCACTCTTCTCTTAAAATCTTTTTCTCTTCTCTTCGTATTAACAGAAGGAAGAGGATGGCCGGCCGGGATTATGTTCTCC
>CAYXTC010000042.1:0-3183 GCA_964468405.1 uncultured Candidatus Saccharibacteria bacterium
TTTTTGAAGCGGGGATAGTTGGTTTAATAGGAGGAATAGGGGGCGTTGCTTTGGGTATCGGATTAGCAAAAGGAATAGAACTTTACTTTGTACTAAACCCCGTGTTTTTAATTAAGGCCTCTGCCAGCCCCTGGCTTATCTTGTTCGGACTGTTTTTCTCTTTTGCTATAGGATGCCTTTCTGGGTATTTACCGGCCAGGTCTGCTGCTAAACTAAATCCGGTTGATGCTTTAAGGTATGAATAACAATGATATAATGGGTTAATGAAAAACAAAGTTACTATTATCGGGGCAGGCATGGTAGGGAGCACTGTCGCTTATAGTTTGATAGCCTCTGATGTGACAGAAGAAATAGCCTTGATTGATATAAAAAAAGACCTAGTGGAATCTCAGGTGATGGACCTTCAGCACTCGGTTCCTTTCTGGGGCTATACTAATGTAAAAGTAGGCAGCTATAAAGACGTGGAAGACAGCAAATTGACGGTTGTTACTTGTGGCGCCTCCCAAAAACCGGGCGAAAGCCGTTTGGATCTGGTTAAAAAGAACAGCGTTATTATTAAAGAGGTGGTGCCTAAAATTTTCAGGCGAAATCCGGGAGTAGTAGTTTTAATGGTTACTAATCCCGTGGATGTATTAACTTATCTCTCTGTCAGGATGTTCCCCGAAAAGAAAGACAAGGTTATAGGATCTGGCACGATTTTAGACTCTGCCCGCTTCCGGTTTCTTTTAAGCCAGGAACTGAGAGTTAATCCAAAAAGCATTCACGCCTATATTGTAGGAGAGCATGGAGACAGTGAGTTGCCTCTTTGGAGTACCGCGACTATAGGAAATGCCCCGATTAAAGGGTTGTCGTCCTCAAAAAAGAAGGACATTTTTGAAAACGCAAAGAACGCAGCCTATACCATAATAGAGGGGAAGCAGGCTACTTATTATGCTATTGCGGCAGGGGTGAACCATATAGCAAGAAGCATTTTATTTAACAAAAGAACTGTTCTCTCTGTTTCCCACCTTTTAGAGGGAGAATACGGCATTAAAGACGTTTGCCTGAGTTTGCCGGTTGTTGTAGGGGAGGGGGGCATAGTAGATAAGATTCAATTGCCTGTTTCTGGAAAAGAGAAAGAATTAATTAAAAAGTCGGCTCAGAAACTAAAAAAAACATTCAAAAATATATAATATGGCAGAAAACAAAGAAGACAAAACAATAGCGGTTCTTAGTTATTTAGGTATACTTTTTCTAGTCCCTCTATTGGTAGAGAGGAAAAACAAGTTTGCTCAATATCACGCGAAGCAGGGCCTAGCCCTCTTTCTGGCAGAGGTTGCCACTATGGTAGTCGGCTGGGTTCCTTTTATCGGTTGGCTAATCGCATTCGTGGCCTGGATACCCTGGGTTATACTTTCTGTTATGGGGATAATTAACGTCATTAATAGAAGAGAAAAGCCACTTCCTATTATAGGGAAATTTGCTCTAAATATTTTCGGGGAATAGGTATTGACAGCCTCTAGAGGAATGATAGAATAAAACCGACTATTATAGTCGGTTTTATGAGGATGTCAAAGAAAACACAATACGGCATAAGAGCAATGGCCTATCTTGCGAAAAACTCTTCTTCAAAAGAGGTAGTTCCTCTTAGAGAGATTTCAGAAGAACAGAACATTTCTTTTGATTTTTTAGAGAAAATATTTTCTGTATTAGAAAAGGAAGGTTTAGTTAGGGCAAAGAAGGGTTCCCGGGGAGGATATTTTTTAGCGAAAAGTTCGGATAAGATTAAGATATTAGAAATAGTAAAAGCCCTCGAGGGGGAGGTAGCTCCTGTCAGTTGTGGGGGGTGTCCTTACGCAAGATCCTGTTCTCCTAAAGGATTGTGGCAGGAGATAGGAGAATCTCTGGAATCCAAATTAGGAAAAACCACGCTTTCTGATTTGATTAAAAAATAGCCATGGATAAAGTATATTTTGACTATGCGGCCACTACTCCCTTGGACCCTCGTGTTTTCAAGGAAATGAAACCCTTTTTAAGGGAAGATTTTGGGAATTCTGTATCTTTGCACAGTTTTGGTCAAAAAGTGAGACAATTCTTGGAGGATAGCCGCCAGAGCATTGCCGATCTTTTATCCTGCAAGCCCAATGAAGTGCTTTTTACAGGATCTGCCACAGAGAGCAATAACTGGGCCCTCAAAGGGCTGTCTTTTGCCAGCGAAAAGAAACACATTATTGTTTCTTCAATAGAACACCCTTGTATTTTGGAAACCTCAAGATGGCTTGAAAGCAGGGGATTTAAAGTAACAAAAGCCCCGGTAGATAAACAAGGTTTAGTTGATCTTGATTTCCTTAAGAAAGAGATCACCAAAGACACTCTTCTCGTTTCTATAATTCATGCTTCCAATGAAATAGGCACTATCCAGCCCATAGAGAAAATAGGGAAAATGTGCAGAGAAAAAGGGGTCTATTTCCACACAGATGCTGCCCAGAGTTTCGGGAAGATTCCTGTTGATCTTGAAAATGTGGATTTGATGACAGCGAGTTCTCATAAAATATACGGACCAAAAGGGGCTGCTCTTCTTTTTGTCAAAGAAGGAGTAGATATTGAGCCCTTGCTCCATGGAGGGGGGCAAGAGAGAGGCTTAAGGTCTTCTACTGTTAACGTGCCTGCTATTGTGGGGTTTGCCAGGGCCTCTGAGATTGCTTTTTCTGAAATGGCGAAAGAGAAGGAAAGATTAAGCAAATTAAGAGACAGAATGATCAAAGAGGTTTTAAAGATTGATAACTGCTATCTTAACGGGCATCCCCAGAAAAGATTGCCGAATAATGCCAACTTTAGGTTTTCTTTCATAGAAGGGGAGTCTTTGGTTTTAAAACTAGACAGCAAAGGAATAGCAACCTCTACCGGCTCTGCCTGTTCTTCTGAAAAATTAGAGCCGAGCCATGTTCTCCTGGCCATTGGATTGAAGCCCGAACAAGCCCATGGCTCTTTGAGAGTTACCTTGGGCAGGCAAACAACAGAAAAAGAGATCGATTATTTCCTAAAGGTCTTGCCTGAAATAGTAAAAGACTTAAGAAAAATATCACCATTCCATGGATAAGTACGGACCATATTCTGAAAAAGTGGTAGAACATTTTCTCAACCCTCAAAATTACGGGAAAATGAAAAACCCAGATGGCATAGGAAAGGTGGGAAATTTGGTCT
>CAYXTC010000043.1:0-3131 GCA_964468405.1 uncultured Candidatus Saccharibacteria bacterium
CCGCAATAATTATGATCTCTCAGAGCCTTATTGCTTTTACAAAAAATTGGGTGCTAGAAAGCGGAATTAAAGTAGCGGGCATTTTAGTTGTAGCCTGGATTGTTGTTTTTGTAAGCAGAATTATTATTTCTAGAATAGTTTATCGTTCTGTTGGTAAAAAAAGAGCCCCGACGATTATTAAGGTTTTAGGTTCTGCTAAAAGTTTTGCTGTTTGGGTGATAGCAATACTTATGATATTGCCTGAGTTCGGGATAAGCCCCACTCCTCTTCTAGCAGGAGCCGGGTTAGTGGGATTGGCTATTGGTATGGGAGCTAAAAATCTGATCCAAGATTATATTTCAGGCCTTTTTGTCCTTTTTGGAGATCAGTACAGAGTGGGGGAAAAAGTAAAAGTTGCCGGCATAGAAGGGGAAGTTAAGGGATTTGATTTAAGACAGACAATCGTAAGGGATGGGAAGGGAAGAGTTTATTACATACCCAACGGCCAGATTACAATTGTTTCTAATTTCTCCAGGCGTTAATCTTAAAAGCCCCTCACCGGGGCTTTTGCCTAATTAACTTATAGCAGAGATTTTCGTAGTCCTCCACCATTTTTTCTGTACTAAAGTACTTTTCTACTCTTTCTCTACACTTTTTTCTGTCTATTTTTTCTATATCTTTTATGGCTTTTTTCATTCCTTTAACGTCCTTTACTATAAAGCCTGTTTCTTTGTTTTTGACGACCTCGGAAGAGGCTCCGCTGGGATAGGCGATAACAGGCGTGCCCGAGGCCATAGCCTCTGCCATTACCAATCCGAAAGGCTCTGGCCACTTAATGGGGAAGAGGAGCCCTTTGGCGTTCTTTATTACTTCCTCTCTCCTCTTTCCCCAGACTTCACCTACATACTTAATCTGTTTTCCGTCTATTAAGGGCTTAATCTCTTTTGAGAAATAGGGCTCTCTTTTTTTGCCACTGGCTATTATTAATTTTACTTTCGCCTTTTTAGCGGCCAAGATAGCATCTTTTGGATTTTTGTGTTCTCCCAAGGCGCCCATAAAAAGGAAATAGTCAGAAGGACTTTCTTGGAATTTGAATTTAGAAACAGGAATGCCGTTGTAGATAGTGGCAAGGTAATTAATATTGGGGAATCCTTTTCTCTGGGAATCTGAGATAGTAACCAAGTTAGGGTTTTTGTATTTTGAGAATGTTTCTGCCACCTCTTTAAAGAGGGGCAGGTGCAGAATTGTTATTATTGGTTTTTTGAGATATTGAGCAAGGGGCAGGAAAAGATATCCTCCGCGGCAATGGTTGAAAATAATATCGAATTCCCTTTTTTTAATTTCTTCCATTACTTGGGTTATATAAGCGGTTTCTATTCGAAGAGGTCGCGAAGATTCAGTGAATCCGCTGGCTTTTCTCTCTGAGATTGTTTTTTTGAAAATCTGTACGTAATCGGCACTTCCCTTGTATTCTCCTGCCCCGAATAAAGTAACTCGGTGTCCTTTCTTCGATAGTCCTTCAATCATCTGATGGGCGATTCTTTCTGTGCCACCTTGTCCTTTGGGAGGCACACTGGTGAAAGGAGGAGAGATTACAGCGATTTTAAGATCTTTTTTGAACATATTGGCTTATTATAATATCTTTCGAGGCAGGGTACAAGAAGATATTTACAAATTATTTAAATAATGTTTTAATAAAAGTTAGTTTTTTGAAAACAAACAGAAAGGAAAACAAGAATGAGCAAAGAAGAGATTATGCTGGTTGAGACAGAAGAGTTTGAGGTATTTACTCCCAAGAACCCCCACACTCCTCCGGAAGAAGGCCCTCATGTTGTGGTTAGGCCAAAAGCCGATGTGGCATCTCCCTGGGATGATCCTAATCTCTGCGGAGAAAGTTTTAAACTTGCGGCCCGCCTTGCCCAAATTATGGAGGAATTACATTTGGCCTCATGGTTCAATCTCCAGGCCAATGGCAACTGGGGCCTTCTGCCGGGGAAAACCCCCCACTTTCATGTACACATTTACGGGCGGAAACGAACCGGGAAGACTTGGGGCGAGCCGGTCTCTCTTCCTTTAAGGCCCGGGACGTTTCATAACGACCCTATGTCCGAAGAGGCGCAGGAAGCTCTTCGTATTCGGCTCGCAAAAGAGTTCTAAACCAAAAGAGGGTCCAATCGGACCCTCTTTTTTTATCTTCCCCTGAATATTTTTAAGAGTTTGCTTGACCTCCAATTCTTTGCCTTTTTTTCTTCCTTTTTCTTTTTTCTTCTCTTCTTTCCGTTTCCGTTTGTATAGGCCTTTTTATATATCCTTATATACTTCTGGGCTACTTTTTTCCAGGTGAACCTCTTTTCAACAGTCGCTCTGGCCTCTTTGCCCATTTTTTTTCTTAATTCTTCGCTTTCCAGCAACTTGTTGCAAGCCTCTGCTATCTGTTTGTTACTTCGAGGCCTGACTAAAAATCCATTTACTCCGTCTTTTACCGCTAAGGGGATTCCTCCTTTGCGGGTGGCGATAACAGGCGTTTTGCAGGTCATAGCCTCAAGTATGACCAACCCCAGAGGTTCGTCCCACACAGAAGGGGTTACAAAAACGTCAGCCCTGTAATAAAATTCTTCCAGTTCCTTCCTCATCTCACCCCCCATGTATCCCAGAAAATGAACGTTTTTAAGCCCCATTTTATAAACCATGTCTTCCAGATTCTTTTTTTCCGGGCCGTCCCCTATGATATATACGTCTCCGTTTATGTCTTTTGCCGCCTTAATAAGATAAAAGACGCCTTTTTGCTGGGTCAACTTGCCGGAAAAAAGGACAACCTTCTTCCCTTTTAGTTTGTATTTCTTGTTTATGGTCTTTACTTTCTTTTCGGGGGGGAATTCTTCTACATGGATGCCGCCGGGGATAAGCCTTGTTTTGTAAGAAAATTCTTCCCCGAAAGTATTTAGCAGCCAGTCACGCGTGTCTCCGCTTACCGCTACTATTTTCTTTGATCTTCTGAGGGCGTCCTGAGAGAGCGGGATATAGGCCTTTTGTTGAGAGGCCGCCAAGACTCCTGTTCCGTGGGAGGTAACAACAAAATTTATTCCGTAAAGAGATTTAATAAAATTAGCGACCCAGAGCAAGAGAGAAGTATGATGAACATGGATAAGGTC
>CAYXTC010000044.1:0-3057 GCA_964468405.1 uncultured Candidatus Saccharibacteria bacterium
TGCACTCTCCAGGGAAAGATAACAGAAGTTGAGACAAGCAAAACATGGAAGAAAAAAATGGTTATTACAGAAGCCCTTATCCAGGACAAAACAGGAACCATAAAGGCTGTTTGGTTTAATCAGCCCTATCTTACTAAATCTCTCAAAAAAGGAGACAATCTTCTGCTTTCCGGGAAAGTGGTTTTTAAAAAAGACGAAGTTTATTTATCAAACCCTATATTCGAGAAGACCTTAAGCAGAAAAGGCACTCATACGGGCAGAATAGTCCCTGTTTACAGAGAAACAAGAGGGATTTCCTCCAGATGGATCAGAAGCGTCTTAAAGCCCCTTCTTTTCGAGTTTCAAAACAAAATAGAAGAATACCTGCCAGAAAATATTGTAAAAGAGAACAATCTCTTGGCTGTTGACAAAGCCTTGTGGCAAATCCATTTTCCGGACTCTCAAAAGGCAATTGAAAGGGCAAAATACAGGTTCTCTTTTGAAGAATTGTTCTTAATCGAACTCTTTGTAAACAGAGAAAGGTTAAAACTGGAAAAAGAAGATTCTGTTCCCGTGCCTACAGATCTGGATATAGTCAAAAGGCTGGTTAAATCTCTGCCCTTTAAACTTACAGACGCCCAGAGAAAATCCACCTGGCAGATCTTAAAAGACACAGAGAAAAAAAGACCCATGAACCGGCTTTTGGAAGGAGATGTGGGGTCTGGGAAAACTATTGTAGCAGCCATTGCTTCTTTGAACGCAGTCAAGGGAGGATATCAGGCAGCTATTATGACCCCCACTGAGATCTTAGCCAAACAGCACTTTAAGGAGATCTCCGACACTCTGCAGGATTTTAAGGTTAATATAGGGATCTTAACAGGCAAACAGGATCAGTGGCGCTCCAAAAAATTAAGAAACCAGGTGGTGGAAATATCCAGAGAAAAGCTTATTGAAAAAACTAAAGGCAAGATAAGCCCTGAAACCGGAAACCTAATTCCAGGCATAGATATCCTTATAGGAACTCATACTTTAATACAGGACCAGGTCAAATTCGGCAGACTGGCCTTAGTTGTTTTAGACGAACAGCATAGATTCGGAGTCAAACAGAGGGCAAAACTGTGCGCCAAAGAGGGTCCCGTTCCCCACTTTCTTTCTATGACAGCCACCCCTATCCCAAGGACTCTGGCCCTGACTCTTTACGGAGACCTGGACCTTTCCATTATTGATACTTTGCCCCAAGGAAGAAAAAAGATTAAAACCGAGATAGTAGAAGACAAAGAGAAAACCTATGACTTTATTAGAAAAGAAATTAAAAAAGGCAGGCAGGCCTTTATAATCTGCCCCCGCATTGAAGAAAACGAGGATACGGATATAAAGATGAAATCTGTAAAAAAAGAATACGAATATCTCTCCAAAGAAATATTCCCCAACCTAAAACTGGAAATGCTTCACGGAAAGATGGGTTCTAAAGACAAAGAAAAAACAATGCAGGATTTTAAGAACAAAAAAACAGATATTCTTGTTTCCACCTCCGTAGTAGAAGTAGGTATTGACGTCCCTAACGCCACTGTAATGTTGATTGAGGGAGCAGACAGATTCGGGCTAGCCCAGCTTCATCAGTTCAGAGGAAGGGTGGGAAGAGGAAAGCATCAGTCTTACTGCTTTTTATCCACAGAGTCTAATTCCCAGAAAACAAAAAGGAGGTTAAGGGCCTTAGTTAATTCAGAAGACGGATTCGCCCTCTCAGAAAAAGACCTTAAGATCAGAGGGCCGGGAGACTTCACCGGAATAAGGCAATGGGGAATCCCAGATCTTATGATGGATTCTTTGAAGGATATTTCTTTAGTAGAAAAAACAAGAGAATTAGCCAAGCAAATCTTAGAGAAAGACCCCGCTCTTAGCAACTACCCTTTGCTTAAAAAGAAACTTAATAAATTCGGCAAGAATATTCACTTAGAATAGACTACTTCCTCCTAAACTTCTCTGTCACCCAAAACCCCATATACTTCCCCAGCATCAATCTGGTCTGAGCGTCCAGAGCCGGAAAAGAACCGAAGAATATCATGTTAATAGGGAAAAGCGCCCATCCGAACAAAAAAACTATGTACTTCCATTTTCCGTATTTCGGAGGCCGGGGAGGAAGAAGTAAAAAACTAAAGTAGATAGAAAGTATTAGCCCTATCATAGCCAAGGTCATAATCCTGCTTATCACCTTGGGCAGGCTGTAAGACATAATAGTATGGGAAAACTCCACGCTTCCTACTGTCACGGGCAGCCATCCCAAAACCAGAATAAGAATACTGGCTGTGGCCCAGGAAAAATGACCTTCTATTAATTCCAAAGCCCTTTTTGTTTTCTCCCAGAGAGGAATTTTTTTATTCTTCAAAAACCCAAAAAGAGAATAGGGAATGTCTTCTGCGCCATAAGCCCACCTTCTCTGTTGCTTGTAAATATTAATCATGGTCCTGAAAGTGCTCTTGGCGGCGTTAGAATCCATGGAAACAGGATAATAAAGGGGGGCTACCTGATAGTCTCCGTTATACTTTAAAAAGCATTGCCAGAATATTCTGGAGTCGTCTGCCACAATATTGGTCTGCTTGTACCCTACCTCAACCAAGGCCTTAAAGGCCATGGAGTGGGAAGAGAAGGTAACCAACTTTTCCGGCCTTTCCTGATTCATTGTGTGCCAAAAAGTGGAAGAAAAAGAAAAAATCCTGGAAAGCACAGGTGCCTGCCAGATATTATTGATATACAGAGGAACCGGCTGAAAACTGGTCCGGGTGGGTTTCTCTGACGTCAGGTATTTGTAGGTGAGACAGCTAAAGTACTGAGAAAAAATACAGGTGTCTGCGTCAAAAGAAGAAAATACTATATCCTCAAAGGGAACATCCAGATTATCAATAATTTCTTTCTTTACCTTTTTTACGGCCCAGGTTTCGTTAGACCCCTTGCCTGCAATCTCCCCTTTTCTGCCTGAAGGGTGCCAGGTAACAAGAAATTTAAAAAACGCAGAAGAAAACTCCCTTTCTATTTCTTCCGCCGTCTTCTCAACATCCTCTCTGGCCTTCTCTTCGCAGG
>CAYXTC010000045.1:0-2899 GCA_964468405.1 uncultured Candidatus Saccharibacteria bacterium
TGGCTCCTCGGGAGGATCTACCGGGGGATCTGCCGATTCAGGAAGCTCCTCTTAATTAATATAAGTGATGATGACAATAATTAAAAAAGCAGACTGGGCTTTATTCGTTATACCTGTTTTGTTAACCTGCATAGGTTTGGTTTCCATCTATAGTTCTTCATTAGGAGGGGGCGGCTTCTTGAATCTCGAAAAACAGATTATTTTTCTTGCCGCCGGAATTATTCTGATGTTCCTCCTTGCTTTCCTGGACTGGCGCGCTATTCGCGACAATTCCTATTTAATTTTAGCCCTATATATTGTTTTCGTGTTAGCCCTAGCCGGTCTCCTTGTGTTCGCTCCCTTTACCAGGGGGGTAAGGGGGTGGTACAGAATCGGGCCCGTTTCCATAGATCCGGTAGAAATTGTCAAGCTGGTTTTAATTATTCTGTTAGCTAAATACTTTTCCAAAAGGCATGTTGAAACGTACAGGTTAAAACACATTCTGCTTTCTGGTTTTTATGTTTTAATCCCCTTTCTTCTGGTAATCCGTCAGCCTGATTTGGGCTCCGGTCTCGTTCTTCTTGGGCTGTGGATCGGTATTTTGATCATCTCAGGCATTAAATTGCGTCATTTTCTTGTTCTTACTTTATGCGGTCTTTTGCTGGTTCTTCTGGCTTGGTTTTTCTTTTTAGAAGATTATCAGAAAGAAAGGATCGTTTCCTTCATTGCTCCGGAAATTGATCCTCAGGGAGCAAGTTGGAGCCAGACCCAGTCGAGGATTGCTATCGGGTCGGGGGGCGTTTTTGGCAAAGGCATAGGAAAGGGGTCTCAAACCCGATACGGGTTTTTACCAGAACCCCATACTGACTTTATTTTCGCAGCCGTAGCAGAAGAGGGAGGCATGACTGGGGTAGTGGTTTTATTATCCCTGTTTCTGTTATTAATATGGCGTCTTATTAGAATAGCCCTCGTTGCTACTTCTAACTTTCCCCGCCTTTTCGCCTCGGGTCTGGCCATTATTATAGTTGTTCAGCTATTTATCCATATCGGCATGAATCTTGCTATTCTGCCTGTTATCGGGGTTTCCCTTCCTTTGGTCAGTTACGGAGGATCAGGCCTTCTTATTACGTATATTTCTCTAGGCATTGCCCAGAGTACGGAAATACATTAATTCCTCCTTTTTTGAACCGATTTTCCAGCGTATCCGATACGTTTTTTGTCCACAATTGACAGGGTTTGTTAAAACTAAGATAATAAACTAATAATTATATCTTTTCAATGGAAGATAAAGAAAAGCTGATTTCACTTAGGAGAGCGTCTCAGGACTGCGATTACTCGCAGGAGTATTTAAGCTTGAGAGCAAGACAGGGGAAACTAAGGGCTGTTAAAAAGGGAAGAAAATGGATGACTACTAAAAAGTGGGTTTCAGATTATGTAGATCAGGTGCAGGATTATAACGAGAAGTCAAAAAAGCAAAAAGACAGTAAAAACCAATCCGATACACTTGAAAGGAAAATAGACAGTTTCTTAAAAAAACCTTCTGTGAAAACCACGCCCGCTTCTTTTGGATCAGAGGAAGAAGATTTTCCTTTTGACTTGCCGTCTGCCGACTTCAGTGATATCGAAGAAAAGATAGAAGAAATTTCTGTTGACAATTACCGCTCCCGAAACTCCGGGAGTCGAGCATTGTTCGCTTTTGTTTTGACTCTGGCGCTTTTGGTTACAGGAGCTGTTTCTGCAAAAGAAGATATTTCCAAAGTTTTTGGCAGAGCCGACTCTTATATCCAAAGGACAGGCAGTTTGGCCGAAGAGATTATTGTATCCACTCCCGATCTCGTGGTTCGAAGCTTCAACACTGTTTCAGAAGACGCCTCTCTTATGAGCAAAGGCCTTGCCTTAAACTCGGGGCATACCGCTAACGCCTTTCATTCTTTTTCGGACTGGCTTAACAAGGAGATTAAAAGGATGGGAGGCTATTTATATCAGAAAGGGAAAGAAGGAGCGAAGGATATGAGAAGGGGTTCTGAAAAATTAGGTAGGGATATTTCAAGGTTTTTCACTAAACCCCTCGCTCCAGGTACAGGAGTAGTTACCGAGCCCTCGAGAGAAGAAAAACAGGCGGGAGTTTCCAGTCAGGAGATTGAATCTTTGCAAGAGGAAATAAAGCGATTAAAAGAACAACGCCTTCTTCCCAAACAAACAGTCAAAGAAGTAGAGAGAATAACCCAGATTCAGCCGGTAAGGGAGGTAACAAAACTAACAGTAGACAGCGCCACCCTCGCTTCTCTGCAAGGCGATATTGATGAATTAAGGGGAGAAGTAGAGAGCGCAGAAGAGAACGTAAGAGTGGTAGAAAGAACAACCTTCAAGACGATAGAAAACGTAGCCTCAGAGCCTGCAGCCCCCCACGCCCCGGCCAAGATAGGCGCCCTGGACATTACCTCCGGCGGCATCTCGGTGTCGGGAACCGGGAGCGTCACCTCTGATTTCTCTGCGGGAGGCAACATTAATATCACAGGTACTCTGACAGCAGGAGCTGCCACCTTAGACAGCCTGGTGTTCTCTGCAGGAGGGGCCAATGTCATCCAGACCTTTGACGAAGACAACATGGCCTCAGACAGTGCCACAGGTCTGGCCACCCAGCAGTCAATCAAAGCCTATGTAGATACTAGCGCAGGAGGTTCGGGGGCTTACAACTTAAACGGGGAATTCCTTACAATAGATTCAGACGGGAACACCCAGATGAAAGCCTATACAGATGACATAATCTCTCTGGACATAGGAGGAGCTACAGGAGAGTATCTATTCTCTGGGACAAAACTTAACCTCGCTAACAACAACCTCACCACCACAGGATACCTCACAGCAGGAGCTGCCACCTTAGACAGCCTGGTGTTCTCTGCAGGAGGGGCCAATGTCA
>CAYXTC010000046.1:0-2879 GCA_964468405.1 uncultured Candidatus Saccharibacteria bacterium
GAATTCGGGGATGCTTTAAGGATATTAGCCAAAAGAGCAGGAATAGAACTTACCAAAGAAGACCCCAAAGTAAAGACAGAAAGAAAGAACCTTTACGACATCTCAGAACTGGCTTGCCAGTTCTTCAAAGCCCAGCTTCACAAGGGTCAAGGAGGCAAGAAAGCCAAGCAGTATCTTAAGGAACGTGGAATGAAAGAGGAGACAATGAAAGATTGGAGAGTGGGATATGCTCCTGCCTCCTGGCAGGGGTTGTCTGACTTTCTTGTAGGAAAGGGCTTTAAGAGAGACAAGATTGCCAAGGCAGGACTGGCTTTAAGGGCCAAAGAAAAAGGCTATTACGACAGGTTTCGGGGAAGGATAATGTTCCCTGTTTTCAATCTAAGCTCTCAGGTTATAGGCTTTGGGGGAAGAGTTTTTAACCCTGACAAGGAGTCTGAGGCCCTAAAGCAGGCTAAGTATATGAATGTTCCCGCTACTCCGCTTTACGACAAGAGCAAAATACTCTACGGGCTTAATAAAGCAGGAATGGAGATCAGGGACAAGGGATTTTGCATCCTGGTTGAGGGGTATCTGGACGCCATTATGGTTTCTCAGGCCGGGTTTAAAAATGTGGCTGCCACTTCAGGGACTGCTCTCACAGAATACCAACTTAAGATTATAAAGAGATATACCAGTCAGATATATACAGCCTTTGATATGGACGTGGCAGGTGACTCTGCTACTAAAAGAGGCATAGATTTGGCCCAGAGTTTGGGTTTTGATATCAAAGTAGTAACTATGCCAGAAGACAAAGACCCCGCAGACATTATCAAAGAAGAGCCTTCTGAATGGGAGAAGATGATCTCTGAAGCAAGGAATATCCACGACTTCTATTTCCAGACCACTCTTTCCCGTTTTGACAGGAATACTGTAGAAGGAAAGAAGAAGATTTCCGAAGTGCTGATCCCTGTTATCAGGAAGATTTCCAATAGGATTGAAAAAAGTACCTGGATAAAGGATCTGGCAGAAGAACTTGAAGTAAAAGAAGAAGATGTCTTGGCAGAAGTTGAGAAGCAGAAAACCAAGGATGTCTTTAAGGAAGATATTTCTGTTCCCGAACAAAAGCCAAAGCCAAGAAAAGACCTGCTGGAAGAATATCTTTTGGCTTTGGCTGTGGCTTCCCCTAAGAACTGCGATTTAATTAAAAAACAGGATTTTGAACTTCTTTCTAATAATTCAGAAGAGATCATAGAGTGCATTAAAAAGGGGGAATTGGACAATAAAGAGTATAAGGAGAAAATAGACTATCTCTCTTTAAAGTCTGAATTTATCCAGAATACCGAAGACCTTGACGTCTGCGAAGACTTTAAGCAATGTTTGAAGGAGATAAGAGACCTGGAGGTGAGAGGAAGGCTTAATAGTATAGCGTTGGAGATTAAGAAAGCGGAAAAAGAGCAAAACACAGGAAAAATAGATAAACTAATGGAAGAATTTAATTCCTATTCCAGATCAAGAAACGATCTGGACAAGGCCCAATATGACCAAAAAGAAGAAAACTACTTCTAAAAAGAAGCCTAAGAAGACTGTTTCTAAAAGAACTGCCAAGAAAACCCCCAAGAAAAGCAAGAAGCGTACTCCGAAGAAGAAGGTTGCCAAGACCACCTCTAAGAAGAAACCTAAAAAGAGGTCTTTACCTAAAAAAAAGAAGTCTTCAAAAGAGAAGTATAAGAAGACGGTTTTTTCCAAAGAGAAAATTCAGTCTTTAATAGACAAGGGCCAGAAAAGAGGATTTGTCACGGTTCCTGAGATTCTAACTACTTTTCCTAATATTGAAAAAGACCTCTCTGGACTGGAAACTCTTTATGAGGATCTTGCTAAGGAGGGGATAGAAATTAGAGAGAGCAGGGAATTCTTGGAAATTCCCAAGAAAGGAGAAAAAGAGGAAAAGCCCGGCTCTTCCACCAAGATAGATCCTATCCAGCTTTATCTGAAAGAGATAGGCAAGGTTGATTTTCTGACAGCAGAAGAAGAAAAGATGCTTTCCAAAAGGATCGAGAAAGGAGATAAGGATGCCATGAAGAAACTGATAAACGCCAACCTAAGGCTGGTGGTTTCTATTGCTAAGCGTTATGTGGGCAAATCCCCGAATTTAACTCTTTTGGATTTGATTCAGGAGGGGAACATAGGGCTAAGAAAGGCGGCAGAGAAGTTCGACTGGAGAAGAGGGTACAAGTTTTCAACTTATGCTACCTGGTGGATAAGGCAGGCTGTCACCCGTGCCTTGGCCGATCAGGCCCGAACCATCAGAATACCTGTTCATATGGTGGAAACTATTTCTAAGTATACCCAGGCCAGAAGGCGTTTGCTTCAGGATCTGGAAAGGGAGCCTCTTGTAGAGGAGATAGCGGCAGAAATGGGCATAGATATTAAGAAGGCTCATCACATAAAGAAGATCTCCCAGGAGACTATATCCTTGGAGACGCCGGTGGGGGAGGACGAAGAAGACAGCGTATTAGCTGAGTTTATAGAAGACGAAAAAGGGATTTCGCCCTCAAAACAGGCAGGAAGGTCTTTGCTCAGGGCGCGCCTGACAGAGATATTGGATGATTTGACCCCTAGAAAGCAGAAGATATTATCAATGAGGTTTGGGCTAAAAGACGGGATTACTCATACCCTTGAAGAGGTGGGCCAGGAGTTTGGAGTAACCAGAGAAAGAATAAGACAGATTGAGGCTTCGGCTTTGCAGAAAATAAGAGAGCATGAGAAACTGAAGAAGTTAGGAGGATATTGATTTTGTCCCCCTTTCCTTATATAATGCTAATACTTTCCGGGGTAGCTCAATGGTAGAGCGGCTCCCTGTTAAGGAGTTTGTTGTCGGTTCGAGTCCGACCCCCGGAGCC
>CAYXTC010000047.1:0-2739 GCA_964468405.1 uncultured Candidatus Saccharibacteria bacterium
CTTATCCATTCTGCCAAGGCGGAAAATTCGCGCGAAGCGGCAACCACAATGGCTGTTATTAGTTGTCGCATTTGCCCCTCCTTTTCTGTCTTTTATCAGACCATTTATTTAATTCGCCAGCCATTTCGTTCATTTCTTTATTAGCTTTTCCGGATGTTTTTCTCAATTGCTTTTCTGCTTCTTCCAAGAACTCTCCGAGAGATCTTTCTTTGAAAATCTCTATATGCTTCTGGAATTCTTCGTAGTTCATACTGTTGAGCTCCCCAAAGACTTCTCTTCTTGTTTTCTTGGGGAGTTGGCAGAGAAGACGGATAGTTTCTTCTTTGGCCTGATCCCCCAACGCTCTTTTGAGGTATTCAATCAGCTTTTTGTTTTCTTCTCCAAGAGATAGAATATCTGCCAGCAATTCTCCTCTTTCAGTCTTTTGTTTTACTGGCCTGTTTTCTTTTTTCTTTTCTCCAGCCCCGTCCACCTTGTCAACCATTAATTTGCCAATCGCTGTTCCTGTGGCATGCTTAATAACATCTCGGCTTGTCATAAATATTTTTCTGAAAATTGGCATTTCTTTCTCCTTTGTTTTTATGTTAAAGAACTTAATTATTTTAATTTTTATTTATTATGTAAGATTAAACTGAAAATATCAAGTTTTTTAGGGATAGAGAAGAGAAAAGCCAGACAGGTTTGCCTGTCTGGCTTTTGTGGCGGTTTACCGCCGAGTGTGGTAGATCTTTATCCGTATTGTTGTCGGCTCCGGGCCTCCACGGAAGCGAAGATTGGGGCCCGTTGTGATAGCTCGGCATAGAAAACGTCTTTGCGCTATTTTAATATCGGCAACATTGTCGTTAACTATCCAAAATTCCTTAGGTTTGTCTTGATAAATCTTCATCTTGGTCCTCTTTTTGAGGTCCTTTTCTGTTATTCTAATCCCCGTATTTACCAATTCTCCAGCCGGAATATGGATGGTGCGGGTGAGGGGGCGGGGGCCTCTTGCCTCGGCTTCTTTCTGTGCTTTTTCTGCTTTCTCTTTGAGTTTTTCCCAGAAGCCGGGATTTTCCTCTATGTGCTTTTTGGCGTCTTTAGCTGTCCCTTTCCGCAGCGGCTGTCCGTCTTCTACCCCGTAGCCCGACGAGAAATATATTCTGTTTTCTGTGTCGGAAACCCAGAATTTTGTCTCGCCTGTTTCGTGCTTGAAGAATTGGTGGGGGTTGAGGTAGAGAAGATAGGATATCATTACTACTCCTATAAAGCTGATTATTCTGAATCCTCTGTTCGCTTTCCCGCCGTTGCCCCAAATTGGCGAAGTAAAACGGAGAAGCGCTCCACCAATAAAGGGTTGAAGCAGAATTATCAGCAGCCAGCTTTGGTAGTAGGATATACCCTGTCCTTCTATCAATTTTTCCACAGGCCACCTTATAAGTAGGTGGAAGTAGGCGAAGCCGGAGCCAACCAGGAGTATTGTCAATGATATCTTTCTGACAATAGGCACTTTGAAGAAGGCCTCGGCTTGTTCAGCGAATTTCCGCCAAACAAAGAATGCTCCTGTCAAAACAATCGCGCTTACCACCAGCGGGAGGATTGCTTCAGGAGGGACGAATTTTGATACGACTAATTTCCCCAAAAGAAATAGTCCCGCTATCAGGAAAATTCTGAAAATCATTTTTCACCTCCCTTTCTTGAGAAGATAGCCATTGCTTTTTCGCCGAGTGAAGCCGCAGACATAGCGATAGCCGCTGGGTAGTTGTCCTTTAGGGGCTTGGCCATTGCCTCGGCTTTCTTTTCGCTTACTTCTGCTTCTGCTTGGCCGATTTTTTTGATTCTGGCCGCTTCACTCTCAATCTTCTCGGCGACATCTGATATTTCTACTCCTGTCACTTCATAGCCGTCTTCTCTGAGTTCGCCGTCCGCGTTAATAGCTTCTCTGATGGCCCCTTCTATTTCTCCTTTTTCTACAAGGATGTTTTGAAAAGGCATTTTCCCGACTGCTCCTTTGAGCTTGCTCAAGGAAACAATCTTTATGCGGTTTTTGGCCGTTTCCTTATCAATGGTGATGGCTTTTTGGGGGTCGGTTAGTCTGTAGTAGATTCCGCCTTCCAGCCCGATGAGGGTCTTTCCCGCGCAGTACATTTCTTCATTATACTGGATTTCCTGCGTAGCTGTTGTTCTTACTTCTGCTTCATCTAAAAGGGGAAGGGGGAGATGCCAGCCGGGCTTTAATTCTCCCTTGAATTCTCCTCTCCGAAAAAGAAAAGCTACCTCTGGCTCCTTTATTTCTTTACCGGTTGCTCCTATCCAAATAAGGGCTAGAGCCAGAGAAATGGTTCCTGCGGTGTCTGCTCCGGAAACCAGCAGTAAAATTGATAAGAAGAAGAGGAAAAAGGAGCAGAACCAAGCTGGTTTGGTGTTTGTTTCTTTAATTATTTCTGTCTGTTTTTCCTGTTCTTCTTTTTGCCCGAGATTCATTGCTGGATGCTCTCCTTGTTCTGCTTGTTCTTCGTACGGTTCTGTCCTGTTTGTTTCTTGTCTCATCGTTAATCCTCCTTTTTATTTATTTGTTAAGTTGCAAAACCTCCTTATGTTTTCTATATTATATATTAACAGATTAAAAAAGTCAAGTGTTGATTTGTTTTCTTTTTATATGTAATATATATTTAGGCGGATGTGGCGGAATTGGCAGACGCGCATGGTTTAGGACCATGTGAGAATAATCTCTTGTGGGTTCGACTCCCACCATCCGCACCA
>CAYXTC010000048.1:0-2738 GCA_964468405.1 uncultured Candidatus Saccharibacteria bacterium
TGCCGTGCCCGACTCGGGAAACAACGTCTGCTGAATCGGCCCGGTGGGTTCTGCTTCTATCCGGCTTGCGAAAGCCTGCGCGCTCTCTTCTCCAAACAACTGCCTGGCGCGTTTGCTCACGGGCAGGAGTTTCACCACGCCCTTTTCCGTCTTGATGATGCGGTCTTCCCACTCCTCCAGATGTTGTAAAAGCCGGAGTAAAAGTGCGGCGGGTGGCGGACGAAAAGTGCAACACCTGAGCCAATAGTAAACCTCCTAAAGGAAACGTCAAGTAATGGGGGTAATCAGCCGGTATTTTTGGTATGTGCAGGCTTTCTTTTCAAGCGGCGTCTGGACTCATTCAGTCTGTAGCTCTCACCATTGGCCTCAATGATGTGTATTCTATGCGTCAGTCTGTCCAGGAGCGCTCCGGTAAGTCTTTCATTGCCCAGTACCTCAGTCCAGCTTTCAAACGGCAGATTGGTGGTCACAATGAGGCTTGTGCGCTCATAAGCCCTGCTTACCACTTCGAAGAGCAGCTCTGCGCCAGCCTTTGAAAATGGCACATAGCCAAGTTCATCCAGCACAAGTAGGTGCATCTGCTCCAACTGCCTGTGAAACAGCTTCAGTTGTCTCTCTTCACGTCTTTCCAGTAACTCAGTCACCAAGCCGGTAACCGTGTAGAAGCGCACTCTCCTGCCCTGCTGACAGGCGGCGAAAGCCAGCGCCGTAGCCAGGTGCGTCTTCCCGGTGCCGCTGTTACCCGCCAGGAGCACGTTTTCCTTCTTGTCGATGTACTCCCCTCCAGCAAGCTCCAGCGCCATCTGCCGATTTACCGACGGCTGCGCCTTGAAGTCAAATGTATCCAGTGTCTTTATAATGGGAAACTTTGCCGATCTCAGTCTTCTTTCAGCCGCCCTCTGCTCGCGATCAGCCAGCTCTCTCTCAACAAGACGTAAAAGGAATGTCTGGTAATCCGCCCCCTCTGTAGCGCATACTTCCGCCATCTTACAGTATTCCCTCAGTATTGTAGGCAGCTTGAGCTGTTTCAGGTAATGCTCCAGGAGCAGCGTGGACTTCTTCCCTGACGCCATGTCACGCTCCTTCCATGGAAAGCAGCGTCCCGTACCCCGAAACATCCGTCCGGGCCACTTTCACACACCTCAGATGCTCTCTGCCGTCGAGGCTGAACTTCGTCTCCCGCCATTCTTCACAGGGGAAGAGATACTGCGCTATGGCGTCACGCTTGAGAATATTGTTCCTCAGCCCCTTTCTGACCGCTTCAGCCACCTTGGCGGACGTATGTTTCTCCATAAGCCGGAGCACACTTATATATTCCCTTACGCCCTTGCCGCCCAACTCGTTTTCCAGGCGTCTTCTCAGGACATGAAAGCATTCAGGCAACTGCCAGCCATCAAGCGGCCTGGCGTGGTCCATCGCTCCCGGTTTCCTTTCCAGCAGGGCGAGGTAATGCACCGGATTGAAAGACACGTCTTCCTTGCACCACAGCCTGCCATGGCTGGCTATGCGCTGCTCTCTTATGCATATCTCCACCCTGTCCGTGTATCCTTTCACCACCACCGGATGATGCGCATACCTCACCGGAACGGAGTAGTCATTCCCGTCAAAACGCACCAGTGAAAGAGAACTCGTCGCCGTGGATACCTTGCGGCAGGCGTCAAACGGTGCTGCCGGCGCAGGGAGAAATGCACCATGGTCATCTTTCAACAACTCTTCCTTGCTTTTACCCTTCCCGCGGAGCCGTCTCTTCAGGTCTTCACGGCACATTTCCACGAGGTATGCATTCAACTCGCCGAAATCTCTTACCTCTGGCACCGGCACGAAAAAGTTGCTCCTGGCATACTTTACCGTCCCTTCCACCACACCTTTCTCGTTGGCGCGTCTCACCTGGCAGAAGTGTGCGTCAAACAGATAGTGGCTCTGGAGTTGCAGGAAGCCTCGTGTCAGCTTCCTGTCATGAGCGCCGACTATCTGGGCCACCAGCGCCTTGTCGTTGTCATATGTGATGCGCTGTGGCACTCCACCGAAAAACCGTATCGCCCTTACGTGTCCTTCCCACCACGTCTCTGTGCAGATACGCTCAAACGCCTGTAGGTAAAAAGCGTCCGAATGCGGCAGCGCCATGACAAAATACTTCGCTTTGCGCAATATCCCGGCCATCTTCACCAGGGCTTCCCCGAAGTCCACCTGCGCCTCTCCCGGCCGGTGTGCCAGGGGGACAAAGACTTCCCGTTTGCGCCGCTTTATCTCCCGGACCGCTTCCTTTACCTGTGTATAGCCCCCCTCATACCCCTCGTCCCTTATCCGCTCGTATATCCGCTTGGCCGTGTGTTTCTGCTTCTTGGTCACTTTCCCGTCCGCCGTTATTATCTCCCGTATCCTGTCAATATACGGCCCTATCCTCGGCTTTCCCCTCGGACTGCACAGCCTGTACCCCGGCGGCTCGCTGTGCCCAAGTATCTTCTCCAGCGTCCGCCAGTGTATCCCTTCCTCCCTCATCACCTGCCTCTTGCTTACCCCTTCCACCTTTACCCTGCGCCTGATCCTTGTCCACATGTCCATGTCTGTGTACACCCTTTCTCCTCCGATTCAAATACTGTTGGCCGTTTCTCTTACGGCTCTTTACAGTACCTTTCTTCGGAGTTTTTCCTGGGGTGTCTCACTTTTCAACCGCCCCGCCACCTGCCGCACTTTTACTCCGGCTTTTACAACATCTGGAGGAGTGGGAAGACCGCATC
>CAYXTC010000049.1:0-2624 GCA_964468405.1 uncultured Candidatus Saccharibacteria bacterium
CTAAGAAATTATTTGAAGAAGAAGATGAAGAAAATAATAATCGTCCTAATTTTGTTAACAATAATAATTCCTCTGACAGCCAGGGGAGATATTAAAAGTCCCAACTATCAGATCATGCAGGAGGGACTTGAGTTAAAGAGGGAGGCCCCTGATCAGGAGAGGTTGCCTGAGGATTTGGCTTCTGGCGGCCGAGAAGAGAGTAGCTGGGAAATAGTAATAATTGCGGGACTGCTATTTGTTCTGTTTTCTATTCTCTTTTATAATATTTTTAAGAAGAAATGAAAAAAACGCTTCTCATCTTTCTTATTGGATTGTCTTTATTCTATTTCTATCCTATTTTCGCTTATGTTATGCAGAGCGATAGTTATAGGGTGGGATCTGACTCTATTAACGTGGGAGGGAGTGATGATCAGACATCCAATAATTACAAAATGAGAGATACTATAGGAGAGGTCTCTTCCGGAGAATCAGCTAGCGCCAGCTTTAAATTAAAAGCAGGATACAGAAGGATGCAGGAAGTTTATTTCAGTTTGAGTTCTCCCGGAAACATTGATATGGGCAGCATTGATTTGACTCAAAACAGCAGAACCGGGACAGGAGATGCCTGGAACGTTAAAACAGATGGTCCTGCAGGATATATCTTAACTTTGAAAGCAGACACAGCTAATTGTTTGGAAGACAGCAGCACAGGAGAGGCCTTCACCGACTATACGGAAGCCACTTCCGGGGTACCCGAGGCCTGGAGCATAGATTCTGGCAATTATGAGTTCGGGTTTTCTGTTTATGGGAATGACGTGAGCACTGCCACCTGGGGAAATGATTCCAGTTGTGGCACAGATACTACTCCGAGCAGCAATCTTAAATGGCAGGGATTTAAGGGAATAACCGCCATAACCGTGGCTTCTTCTGATAGCAGAACTTCTACTTCCGGGGCAGACACTGTTTTGTGCGTGGCAGCAGAGCAGAATAATGTTTATGCTCCCTCGGGATCTTATGCTGCAGATATTACAGGAACTGCGGTATCTCAATAGAAAAACTTGCTATTTTAAAAAAAACAGCCTCTTGGGCTGTTTTTAAGTTATCCACAATTTTTCCCTTGACAAGAGGGGATAAAGCGAGTATTATGTAATAATTTGGGATCTTGTTTTGCCGAGATTTCTGGATACAAATAACAATAATTACGAATAAAAACCTCGGTTTGCCGATAAAATATGGCCAAAAAGAGAATTTCATACCTATCTTTAATAGAAGCCAGCCAAATTTCCAAGTATAATCCTGATTATTTAGGTTATCTTATAAGGACAAAGAAGCTAGGAGGAAAGAAGATCGGAAGGGATTGGTTTACTACAAAAGAGGCTTTGGAAGCCTATTTGACTTCTAAAAAGTATATTCCTTTAGAGCAGGGATCCTCTGAGACTTCATTCTTGTTCTCTGTAAGGCAGAAAATTGAGAATAAAGGTCTGCTTATAGTGATTTTTCTTGGGATAGTGTATCTTGCCTTTCTAGGGGGTATGCTATTGAGCAATTCTTCCGGGCAGGAAATAGAAGGAGACTTTGGAGAACAGAAAAAACTTCAAGAGAAAAGAATTTTTATCGGAGAAGATCTTAAAGATAAGATTCCTGATATTAAAAAATTGAATATTACCACTTATTCTTTAGATGAAGACGGAGAAATAGAAGTTTCTATGGGCATTGAGCCCTAAAACGGTTGTAAAAAAAGAAGACCCTTCTGGGCAAATCTTTCGTTATGTGTGTTGTGCAAAGTAAAAAAATAAATACGAAAGATTGTAACCTTTTAAAGATAAGCGGTTTTTGCTTATCCGAATAAGGCTTTCAGGGCCTTCTTCCCTACTTTATATCTATTTTCAAAACAATTGTCAAGCACCACTAATTAATGGCTTATCTCCCTCTATGCTATCAAGGCGTCCCCTCTATTATCTATTATTCACCTCTCTGATAATCATAGGGATGCTTTTATCCGGGAACGGACTTGCTTCTTTTAACGAACAGATTAATTTCCAGGGCAAACTTACAGACAGCAGCGACCAGGCAGTATCGGACGCGAGCCACTGCATGAAGTTTCGTCTTATGGATGCTTCTTCCGATGGAAATGAGCTTTGGTCGGAAGAGTGGGACGACGCCACCTCAAAGATAACCACTTCCAGTGGTTTGTTTTCTGTTTTGTTGGGAACTCACCAGAGTTTGTCTAGTGTAGATTTTAACCAGACCTCTATTTATTTAGAAGTGCAGTATGATCCGGGATGTGACGACACATACGAAGAGGTCTTTACTCCTAGAAAAAGGTTGGGAGCAGTCCCTGCGGCCTTTGAGTCGAAGAAGCTGGCAGGATATACCTGGGAAGCGCCTGCTACTATCGGATCTTCAACCCCGGGAAGCGCCTATTTTACTACGCTTTACAACCAATCAGACAGCTCCAAGCACTACTTCGGAGCAGGAGATGACGCCTCTGTATACTATGATGGCACTGATATGGTTATCAATCCGAAAGAAGTGGGAAGCGGCTCTATTAAGACGAACAATGGAAGCATAGATGCAGGAAGCGGGAGCTTCACCACCACAGGAGATATCGCAGCAGGAAATATATCAGGAGCAGACATTACGGC
>CAYXTC010000050.1:0-2608 GCA_964468405.1 uncultured Candidatus Saccharibacteria bacterium
TTAGTTATTACGCCAGACCATATACAAATCGGGAAGTTATTTCATGCACGATCCATACGAGAATCCGTTTGCCGCGAACATCACCAAGTGCTTTAGATATGGCTTTGGCCATCCGAGGCAAACGGGCACCGAAAGTGCCCGCCGGTGAAGCATAATTCAAGAGTCTATCTACCTTGTCTCTATCAACATCGCGAGTCTCATAAATGGCATCATGGAACGAAGCTTCCTGGGCAATATTTTTTTCTGAATTGTTCATAGTAGCTGTAGTCAGGGTGTCCAAGAGTGTTTGAGCGCCAATCGCTATATCGAAGAATAGGCCGGGCGTTCCGACGTCTCTTGTAATTGAAGCAGGTTCTCTACTTGTTGATTTTCAAACGCGACATTTGCAGACGCTGTATACCGCTGTTCGACATGGACTCGCAGCATCAGAAAAATAGCCGCCCACATCCCAAGCGTGCTCGCGCGAGGATAGACAAATTGCGAACCGAGACCGGCAATCAACTGGGATACCATTAAAGCAAGGGTAAGACCACCTACCGCCGAACACAGGCGATCATGATTTCTGAAAAGTCTTGCGGCATGTACCAAAACAACTGCCCAGAACATAAAAATCAATAGCGATCCAAGAATGCCATTATCGAGAAGGCAATCCAGGTACATGTTGTGAGCGTGCGGAAAACTCTGACGCAGATTCGTCCAGAGCCAGTCCGCAAGTCCCGTGCGTTTCATGGCCAATCTGCCATAACCGACCACAGGAGATTCGCCGATCTTTTCAATGACGTAAGGCCAAATCAGCAATCGGCCGGATGTTACAGATTTGGTGTCTATTGTTTCTTGCCCCGCGACGTCGGTCTGACCGAAACCCTGCAACATCCTCTCAGTCGGACCAGGAAGCAAGACAGGAAACAACATTAGAATGACCGGAGCGAGAAGAAGAGTCTTTCGCCATTTCAATGCGCACATAATAAATCCGGTTCCCGCCCAGGCAACATAGCCTGCTCTACCACCGGAAAGAGCCTGGCCCAGTGCTATAATTCCCGCCGGCAACAGCGAAAGGAACCGCCACAAACGCTTTTTCAATAATTGTGAGCAGGCAACAAGGGCCCAGAATGCCCCGGCAAGAAACGGGGAGATATCGCATGAATGATATCCTATCGTTCTGTCGAGCTTGAGACGTGTTCGATGAACGGCATCGCTATATCGATAAGCCGCTTCAATTGGCAGGTATTTGATGACCATAACGGCCACACCTAAATACATGACGAGCAGACAGACAATCGCCGCTATTAGCCTCCGGCGAGTTCTGCATCCGTCAAATAGTAACACGCCTGGAAGAGCCCACTTGATCGTGTTAATCAGCTCGTCGCTAATAAGACTCTTTAGAGGAACATTTATGTGACTGCGATCTAAAACCAAGCGGACAAATCCAATGAAGATTATACCCAAATACAACAACAACATGATGTTGATATGTCGCGGCATATCCCAGCTTAAACCTTCCCTGCGCCGCGCTGCCAACCACGCCAGGAATATTATGCCAAACAGTACATTCCACGGATTCAGTCCCTGGATGCCCATAATGCTCTTGGGCATGCTCGCGTGCTCGATTACAGCCGTAAGCAGAATCAGGCCGCAGAGGCTCTTGAACCAGTCCTTCCAAGCGTAGATTGCAAGGCCGGCAACGACTATATACAAAGCTATGTGACGAAGACTCATGGTCAGTTTTACGGTGTGACAGTGTGACGGTTTGACGGTTTTACAGTGTGACGGTGCGACAGTATCACCGTACAACTGTATCACCGTATCACCGGTTTAAAATCGTGCGCACCATTTATCGGCGTCTGCCATCATACGGCCTAATTTTTGGCCTATTTGATGACATCTGGAGGTCAGCTTCTGATGTTCTTCTGTCATTATATAACCGCATTTAAGAGCTGTTTTCAGCCAATGACGCGTTTCCAACTGCTCTCCATCGGCATCCGTCAATTTGCTGATGAAATGAGCTTTGTATCGCCTTTTTCCCCAAGCCTCGGCAATGTTCGCTCCTATTGAGCGTGAACAACGACGAATCTGATCGGTTAACGAATATCTTTCTTCATTCGGAAAACGTTTGGTTAGTTCGTATATCTCCTTCTGCAACTCCAAGGCCAGCAGATAGGCGTCCAATTCTTCATAGTCTTTCACAAGTGCCATTTTTTTCTGTGTGACTGTGTGACTGTATCACTGTCAAACTGTATCACTGTACCACCGTATGACCGTCTCTATTGACTATCTGAGCTACTCCAAGCCCTACGTGGTCCGGGATTCGCTCGCCGCGACTTGATCTGCCTTGGATTCAAGATTACTTCTTCTATCTATTTCCCAGAAGTGTTTTCGTGAAAACGGTGTTACGTGCTCCGTGAATTACGCCATAAATGAGGATATCTTTCTTTGCAGCGGTGTAATAAACAGCATAGGGAAATCTCTTCAATAAACACCGTCTGAAGTCTTTATATACTTTTCTCCAAGCGAGAGGATTCCTTTCTATTTCTGCAACACTGGTATAGAAAATCCGAGCTATTGTCAAATGTTGTGGATGAGATTTTTTCCGACCTAAGTTCGGAGCCGC
>CAYXTC010000051.1:0-2534 GCA_964468405.1 uncultured Candidatus Saccharibacteria bacterium
AAAAGAGTTTTTCCTGTGCCGGGCATCCCCGTAAGAAGAACTCCTTTGGGAATTCTTGCTCCTATTTTCAAATACTTCTGGGGCTCTTTAAGGAAGTCAACGATCTCTTTCATTTCTTCTTTGGCATTCTTTAGATCAGCTACGTCGTCAAAATTAACCTTGTCTTTAAGAGAACCTTTGGCGCCAAAGAGTTTGGCTTTGGCTTTGGTAAAACTTAAGGCCTGAGAAGCCCCTGATTTCGCCTGTCTTAGTAAAAAGAAAAAGAAAAAACCGAACAAAAGAAGAGGGAGTACATATATTAAAAGAGGCAATAGCCAAGACCAGACGCCGCCCTCCTGGCGGCTCTCGATTTCAATTTTCTTTATCTTTTCAGGGGAAACTTCGTAATTAAGGAGGGATTCAGTAAGGGCTATTTCCTGTTCTTTTCTGGAAATAGCCTCTTCTCCGTTTCGATAGGTAATTTTCAATTCCGAATTTTCAACTGCTACTTTTTTAATATCTTCCTGCTCTATATCTTCCACTAACTGGCTAAAAGAGATTTTTTTCTTCTCTTCAAAAGGGTTGGTGAACAGCCCGAAAAGAGCCGAGATTACTAAAAAGATCAGGAGAATTCCGACAAAGTTCTTTATTAAGTTTTTAAGGGAGTTTTTCTTCATGAGATTACTATTAAATCTACCATTTTATTTTTAATAATTCAAGGATAAAAAAGGCCCCGTATGACTACGAGGCCTTTGGGGGAAAAGAAAAGAAACAAGAATCGAGGGTTAAGCGGGAGAGGACGCTACTCGACCTCTTCCTCTGCGACGGGCCGATCTTCCTCAGAAGCTTTTTCGCTGCGGGATTCGATATCCTGCAAAAAGCTCTTCAGAGAACAGATGGCGGCGAAAAGCTGACGCTCTCTCTCGGCTGCCTCCTTTACCTCAGGAGACACCTCTTCGAGGAGACTGCGGTACCTTTTCAGCCTGGCGTCGTGGAAGACTTTGGAGTCAATCCGCTTGCCCAGGCTTTCGCTGATCTCTCTTCCTGCTCTCTCAAGCACTGGACGGGTTACTGCGGAAACCTCTTTGTGCTCTTCTTGCATCTGAGCGAGGGTGCGGAGGCCCATCTGATAGGCCCACTCTACCCGGTTGGGGAAGTCTTCGAGGTTTGCGACCGCTTCGGTCGCCTGTTCGCTGTAGATCTTGTTGCAGCGCGAACAGAGCGGATGATCAGGGCTGCGGCTTTTCTTGCCGCAAGAAGGGCAAGTTTGCCACTGAGCGTCGGTGTTGTGGTTGCGGTCTGTCATCGGAAAATCCTTTCTTGTCTTTTTTGTTTCTTTCCTTTTCCCTTTATGCTTCAAAGAACTAAGTATATTATAGCGCTGTTATCTAAAAATGTCAAGGGTTTTGGAGTATAAAAAAACAGAAAGAGCTTCTTCTGTTTTTACTACTTAGCCACTCTCAGGCTCATTTTGTGGTTTTTGGGGTCAATAGATATTATCTCAAATTTGTACTTTTTGCCTATTTCCAAAGATTCTTCCATTTTCTTTTGGGTTCCAAACTCTGAAATATGGCAGAGCCCCTGGATCTTGTCTGTGATCTGGATAAAGGCCCCGAAAGGATTAAATTTCTTTACTTTTCCTTCAACAATATCTCCTTTCTTGTATTTGTCTTCAATGCCCTCCCAGGGATCTTTTTTAAGCGCTTTCAAAGAAAGAGATACTTTGCCGTTGGAGATATCTACTATTTTCACTTTCACTTTTTGTCCCGTTTTAACTATTTCTGAGGGGTCTTCTATGAGTTGCCAGTCAAGTTCTGAGATGTGAATAAGCCCCTCTATGGTCTTGGCGTCTTCTTCTCCTCCAGGAAATTTTATAAAAGCCCCAAAGTCAACTACGCCGGTAATTTCTCCTTCGACAACATCTCCCACCTTGTAGTCTTTGAGCATTTCCTCTGCCCTTTCGTTTTCTTTCGTTCTTTCAGAGAGTATGAGTTTGTCTTCTTGAGGTTCAAGATCAAATATTTTAACTTCTAGTTCCTGGCCCACCAGTTTCTGGAGCGACTTTAATATTTCCTGAGTATCCCCGTCTTTTACTTTTGGATAGTTTTCAGGAGATAACTGGGAAGCAGGAAGGAAGCCGGAAACTCCCGAAACCTTAGCCAAAAGCCCGCCCTTATTGGCTCCAACTATTTTAACGGGAAAGGCCTCATCATTTTCTTTAATCTCTCTTAATTTTTTCCAGGCCATTTCTTTATTGGCCTGAGCCAGAGAAAGTTCAATATATCCCTCTTCGTTCTCGAGGGCCACTATCTTAGCGCAGAGAGTATCTCCTTCCCCTAGTTTCTTTATTTCTTCTTTGGCATCGTAAAACTCTTTGCCGTAAATTATTCCGGTTCCCTGAGTTCCTAAATCTAAATAAACAGAGGCTTTTCCTTTGCCTACTATCCTTCCTTCAACTATTTCTCCCACTTTCGGCGGCTTGACCAGATTATTGTCGGCTAATATCTTTTTCATATATCTTTGAAGTTAACATAGAATTATTAAGAAGGCAAGAG
>CAYXTC010000052.1:0-2431 GCA_964468405.1 uncultured Candidatus Saccharibacteria bacterium
CTGTTTCCAGGATTCAGATATGCAGTTTTCTCTGGGTTTATACCGCATTTCCCAATGCAAGATTCTTTTCTATTCCCGCTTCTCTGGTAAGGAAAAAATTGGGGGCTTCTCTTGCCAAAAGAGACCTTGAAAAGGGCTTCATTCCCCAGATAGTAATGCCCGTGCCAGATTCCGGGAGGTTCCACGCTATAGGGTATTTCCAGGAACTGTGCCGGCAATTAATGAGAGGCGTGATTAAAAGGATACCTTTTTATGACGAACAACTCCTCAGATACAGGTTTTCAGGCAGGAGCTTTACTCGCTCTACCGATAAAAAAAGAAGGCGGGAGGCCTTTATCAAGATACTTAAAGGAGGGGAGACAAGGAGGGAGATAACAGAATCCCTGGAGTTCTTCAGAGAATCCTTCGGAGACGACCTCTCTGCGCTGGAGGCTTTGGTCTGTGAGGACTCTGTGGTGAGAGGTACTCAATTACAGCAGAACCTTGTGCCCAAAATAAAGGGTATGGGGTTTGACGGGGTTCACGTGAGAGCATCCAATCCAGAGCTTAAGTCCTACTGCCCTTGGGGCAAGACCACAAACAAGGGAGAGGTGCTTTCCTGCAAAAAGCCTACTCTCAAAGAGAAGGAATCATTTTTGGGAGTAGACAGCCTTGTTTACAACACTATAGAAGATTTAGTGGAGGCCATTGGCCTGCCAAAATGCAATCTCTGCATAGATTGCGCTCTAAATGAAGAATGAACAAAACAAAAACCACCTTGCTTGGAGGTGGTTTTTTTTATTCTTTTACCTTCTTTACGATCTTTTCCATTGTTTTCGGGCTTTGTCTCGTTATTTCTGCCAATACTTTCCTGTTAAGGCCTATTTTCTTTTCTTTGAGGTTGTGGAGAAATCTGCTGTAACTTATACCTTGTTTTCTGCAGAAAGCGTTAATGTTTGCCTGCCAAAGCCTGCGGGCGTTTCTCTTCTTCTTTTTTCTGTCTGTATACGCGTGGGTTTTGGCATGCAAAAAAGCCTCTTTGGCTGCTTTGTATTTTGACTTTCTTCCCCAGCGATATCCCTTGGTCTCTTTCAATATCTTTTTTCTTCTTTTATTGGCAGTTGTTCCCCTTTTTACTCTGACCATGTTAGTATTTCTTTATTCTTTTTGCCTCTGTTTTGGAAACTTCGACCCATCTCCTATTGTTCCGCCTTTGTTTGCCGGATTTTTTAGCCAAGTAATGATTCTTTCCCGTGGCTCTTCTCATCACTTTTCCTGTTTTGGTTATTTTAAACCTTTTTGTTATTGCTTTTTTGGTCTTCATAACTACTTTTTGGAAACAATAGTCACTAACCCCCTTGGTTCTTTTTTAATCTCTCTTTCCATTTTTACGGGGATCAAATTGCTTAATTGTTCAACAAACTTTTTTATTTTTTCCCTGGCTACGTTCTGGTGGGCTTTTTCTCTTCCCCTTAATCTCAATTCTATTTTTATCTTATCCCCTTTGTTTAAAAACTTTGCGGCCTGTTTCATTCTGGTCTCCATATCATGCTCTGATATCTTAAAAGAAAGCCTTATTCCTTTTGTCTCGCTCTTTTTGTGCTTAGCAGAACTTTCTTTCTTTTTCAGCCGGTAAAGGTGTTTCCCGTAATCTCCTACCTTGCATACTGGAGGGGAAACTTTGTCTGTAACCTGAATTAGGTCTAACCCTTTCTCTTTAGCGGTTTCAACGGCCTTGTCCAAAGGAACAACGCCGATTTGGCTTCCGTCTTCGTCGATCAGCCTTACTTCCTTGGCCCTTATTCTATTGTTTATTGGGGGTTTTTTCAAATTAATTATTTATTATGTGGAGATGGGGAGATTGAACTCCCGTCCAAAAGTTTTGTTAAAACAGTTCTACAAGATTAGTCTGTTTGGGTTTTCAGAAAGCCAGATAGAGAACAGACAAAAACTCTGGCAACTTATCCTCTTAGATTCAACAGCGGTCTGAGGAGAACTGCTGTCTATCTCGATGATATGACACCCTTTTCTGCCTATCGAGAATCAACAGAAAGGATGGCGTTATGCGTATGCTAACGCGGGTTGTTTGTTAAATAACTTGGCAGCTATTTTTAAACTCCCATTTTTTACGAGATTGGGACTCGTCTTGCCCTGTTTTAAAAAGAACTTTTGTCGAAGCATTCATCCCCTTATCTTCTTTTCATTTCTCTTCTCATCTCTCTCTCTGCCTCTCTTTTCTTGATAATTTCTCTCTTATCCTGCTTTTTCTTTCCTCTGGCCACTGCGAACATGGCCTTTATTTTAGCATTTTTAGTATAAATTTGCAAGGGTATAAGAGTCAAGCCCTTTTCTTTGGATTTTCCTATAAGGCGGCTGATCTCTGCTTTTCTTAAAAGGAGCTTTCTTGATCTTTCCGGATTATAGTCGGGAGGGGCATTTAAGGGCTGGTAGG
>CAYXTC010000053.1:0-2267 GCA_964468405.1 uncultured Candidatus Saccharibacteria bacterium
GTAGAATGTCTCCTTCCCAAGGAGAAGATCGCGGGTTCGAATCCCGTCTCCCGCTTTGCCAAGGTAGCTCAGGGGCAGAGCAAGCGCTTCGTAAGCGCTAGGTCGTGAGTTCAAATCTCACCCTTGGCTCCAAAGGTATTGACAAATTATTTCACTATGCTATAATGGCCATATTATAGTTCTTTGAATGACGTAGGGCAAAGGCAAAAAGAGAGGCGCCTAACCGCATAAAGCCCCTCTCTTCAAGAGCACAGGTCCGGAGACGGATGTGGCAACTCTCTCCTTTTCGATGGAGAGAAGAAAACCGCTAGGCTAGTGCTCAGTCTTTGTCCTTGTATTTGGCAGCCGCTGGTCGGTCTAAAGAGTTCTTTAGCTCTTTCCCCTCAAAGTAGGGGAGGAGCAGGTCTCCGGAGTGGTGCACTACTCCAAGGCCTAGAGAGCCTCAAGTCTCTCCGCTCCAGGATATACTAGTTACCCTGGAAAAAGACTTTTTTGCTTAAACCCAGCCGGCGCCAAAGGGGCTTCCATTTTTTTAGGAAGCCCCTCTTTTATTGACAAAAAGGGTCTTAATAACTAAAATATGGTGAGAAGCAGATCATTCAAAAATGAATCTTCCGGGAAGGAGAGTAAAATGGAAAAAGAGATCCAGTCTAGTCGCTTTAAGAAAGACCTAGAAAGAGGCCGCAGGGATTTTAGAAGGATTGTTTTAAGAAACAACCTGAAGATTTCGGGAGAAGAGGCTTCGGGAGTGCTGGATCTTTCCGGCTCTCTGCTGAAGGCCCTGCATCTTTCCGGTGTCCGCCTAAAAGATCTCGATCTTTCTAATGTTGATGCGATAACCATTGTATTGGAAGACGTCTTTGTAGAAGATGTCTTGGATTTGAGCAATCTTCAAGCCTACGTCTTGAAAGTTTCCGGAGTAAAGGCAGGAGCAATAGACGTTTCCGGGGTTTTCGTAGATATGATGTTTTCTAGTTATCCGGTTTTCGCTGGGGCAGGTAGTACCAAAGGCGTCTTAGAAATTGGGACCCTCGTAATTACGAAACCGTAACTCCTTTTTTTCTTTTAATACCAGGGGGCTGAGATAGAATTCTTAGTCCCTTTTTTTATTCCCTAAAATATGCTAGATTAAAACCATTATGACAGAGGTAATAGAAAGAATAAAAAGATTGGAAATTAAACTCCAGCACTTGCTGGACTGTCTTTGACATAAAGGAGAAGAAAGAAAAACTGAAGGAACTTTCCCGTCAATCGCAGAAGCCTGACTTTTGGGAAGACAAAGAAAAAGCGAAAGAGATCAGCCAGGAGCTTTCTGAGTTAAAAAGAGAAGTAGACAGATTAGAGGGAATGTCAGAGGAATTAAAGGAGTTGAAAGAGTTGGCCCAGTTGGAAGAGGATGATTTGGATAAAGAGGTGGAAGAGAAGTGCTCTTGCTTAGAAAAAGCAATTGCAGAAGAGGAGACCAGAACCTTTTTTTCAGGCAAGTACGACAAGAACAATGCTATTTTACAAATCTTTTCAGGGGCAGGAGGAGTAGACGCAGAAGACTGGGCCACTATGATGCAGAGAATGTACGAAAGATACTGTCAGAATAAAGGCTTCTCCTTTTCTGTTATCTCTCAGTCTTTTGGCGAAGGAGGGGGCCCTGAAGGAAGAGTGGGGACTAAGTCAGTTACTCTGGAGGTTAAGGGGGCGTATGCCTTCGGCTTTTTAAAAAAAGAGAGCGGGATACACAGGTTAGTAAGGCAGTCGCCTTTCTCTTCCAGCGGTTTGCGCCATACTTCTTTCGCTTCAGTAGAGGTTTTTCCTGAAATAGGCAAGGATGTTCAGAAAGATATTGAAATTTCTCCTGATGATCTTAAAATAGAGACATTCAGGGCTTCAGGTCCCGGAGGCCAGTATGTTAACAAGAGGGAGTCTGCTGTCAGAATCACCCATCTGCCCACCAAGATCACTGTAAGTTCTCAGGCAGAAAGACTTCAGGGGCAGAACAGACAAAAGGCAATGCAGGTTCTTTGCTCCAAACTTTATCGGTTGAAAGAAGAGAAGAGAAAGAAAGAAATAGAGAAAGTGAAGGGTGAGGAAAAGTCTGTAAGTTGGGGCAATCAGATAAGGTCTTATGTTCTCCATCCTTATAAGATGGTTAAAGATCTAAGGACCGGAGTGGAGACTTCTGACGTAGAAAGCGTGCTTGACGGAGAATTAGACCCTTTTATAGCAGCTGAAATTAAGAATCTTTAATAGATGATATCTCTTAAAAACGTTAC
>CAYXTC010000054.1:0-2214 GCA_964468405.1 uncultured Candidatus Saccharibacteria bacterium
AGCGGGAGACGGGATTCGAACCCGCGATCTTCTCCTTGGGAAGGAGACATTCTACCACTGAACTACTCCCGCATAAATTAATTTGATTTTCCTTTGATCCACTCCCACCATGTTTTTGGGTTCCATGCGCTCCCCTCTTTCTCCTCTTCGCTCTCATCTTCTGAAGACTCGGGCCTTTTAATGGCCACCACCTCCTCTCCGGGCGCTTTCAGGTTAAGCCTCTCCCTCGCCACTCTCTCTAAAACCTCCCGGCTTTCTGCCTGAGACAACCCCTTTTCTATCTCCTCATTCTGTTCCTTGAGAAGATCTACCTGCTTTTCCAGATACTCTAAATTAGTACCAAGTTTTTCTCTTTCTTTGCTTATTCTAAGATTGGAAATCAAAAGAAAAGACACAATAAAAACAAGAAAAACCGCCAAAAGGAATAAGAAAATACCCCTCCCCTTTTTGTTTTCTCTGTTTTTTGCTACCATAATAGAAGTATGAACAAGAAAGCAATAAGAATAATCTGGATCTTCCTGGCCTCTTTAGTGGTTTTGGGAATGATGGCTTTTAGCCTGGCTCCCTTATTCTAACAGGTCAAAGGGGCTTTTTCAATTACTCCCGGAACATCTCCAAAAAGACCTTGGGAGGGACGTTTACCCCTCCTTTTTCTTTTAGCTTCTTTTTCCCTTTCTTCTGTTTTTCCAAGAGTTTTCTCTTCCGAGAATAGTCTCCTCCATAAAGAGAGGCGGTTACATCCTTTCTGCGGGCTCTTACCGTCTCTCTGGCAAGAATATTGCCCCCCACTGCAGCCTGCAAAGCAACTGAAAACTGCTGGGGAGGCATTTTTTTCTTTAACTTTTCAACCAAGGCCTTGCCTTTTTTAAAAGCATTATCTCTAAGAACCACCCTGGAAAGGGCTTCTTCTTTCTCTCCTGCAATCAAAATGTCCATTTTTACCAAATCTGACTTTCTGTAGCCTGTAACCTTGTAATTCAAGGAGGCAAACCCCTTGCTTACATTTTTAAGGTCGTTGTAGAAATTGGTGATTATAGCCCGCAGAGGGACGTTGTAAATTAAGATGATCCTCCCCTCTCCCAGATCCTTGGTTTCTACATATTCTCCTTCGCTCTTTTTCAAAAGATCTGATATCTGGCTCATGTATTCAAAGGGAGTTATAACCTCCATTAAAACCCAGGGCTCTTTAACCCCCTTAATCTGAGCGGGATCCGGCCAGTCGCTGGCAGAATATATTTCATCATCCTCCCCGTTTTCTTTCAAAACTTTGTAAACAACAGAGGGGGAAGATATGACCAAACTTAAATCAAACTCCCGGAAAAGTCTTTCTGAGACAATTTCAGCGTGAAGGTTGCCTAAAAAGCCGCATCTAAAGCCCCTGCCCAGGGCTTCTCTGGTTTCTAGTTCGAAAAACAAAGAAGGATCGCTTAACTTTAATTTAGAAAGACCCTCTTTGAGAATCTCGAATTTATCAGGGTCTTCGGGATAAAGGCTGGCAAAAACCATGGACTTGGGCTCTTTATAGCCAAGCAGAGGTTTGACTTCTTTTTTAGAAATAGTGTCCCCCACCCTGACCAAACCCGGTTCTTTTATGCCGGTAGCAATATATCCTACTTCTCCTGCGGCCAAACTATCCTGCGGGAGGAGGGCCGGGCTAAAACATCCCACATCTTTGGCTTCTGCTTCGCTCTCTGAGGCCAAAAGCTTTATCTTTTCTCCTTTTGAAACTTTGCCGTCTTTAACCCTGACATAAGCAACCACTCCCTGAAAGGAATTGTAATTTGAGTCAAAAACTAAGGCTCTAAAATCTTTCTCCTCCCTTCCAGTCTCCGGAGGAGGAACTTTCTCAATAACTCTTCCCAGCACCTTCTCTATATTAGTGCCCTCTTTGGCTGAAATCTGCAGAACCTCATCTGGATCAACCTTTAAAAGATTCGCCAACTCCAAAATTGTTTCTTCTGTTTTTGCCTGAGGAAGATCAATCTTGTTAACAACCGGTATTATTTCCAATTGCTGCTCCTGGGCCAAGTCCAGATTAGCCAAGGTCTGAGCCTGTATCCCCTTGCTGGCATCCACTAAAAGCACGGCTCCCTCTACTGCGGCCAAAGAGCGGGAAACCTCGTAAGAAAAGTCCACGTGGCCCGGGGTGTCAACCAGGTTCAGCGTATACTCTTCGCCCTTGTAGTTAAACTTCATTCTCGCCGGCTGAAGTTT
>CAYXTC010000055.1:0-2142 GCA_964468405.1 uncultured Candidatus Saccharibacteria bacterium
GCCAACGTAGAAGTAGAGGGGGACTTTACTATAGGGCCGGGGAAAACAGAGGTTTTCTTGGAGCCCGGAGAGGAGACGATTAGGGAAATTAAGATTACCAACAGAACAGGGAGGGCGGTAGACTTTAGAATTACCACAGAAGACTTCAAGGGTACTGCTACCGGCGAAACACCTTTGCAGTTATTGGGCACAGAAAGAGGCCCTTATTCTTTAGTTGACTATCTAGAGCCTGAAACCCAAGAATTCACCTTAGGCCACGGGCAAAGAATGATTCTTCCGGTTAAGATTTTAATCCCAGAAGATGCAGAGCCCGGGGGCCGCTATGGAGCAGTCTTGGTTTCTGCTCTCCCTCCTCCTTTGGAAGGAGAAGAAGCAGAGGAGAGAGCCAAGGGACAGATAAGAGTTATCGGCAGGATAGGCTCTCTTTTCTTTGTCAGAGTGAAAGGGGACGTAGAAGAGGAAGGTTCTTTGACCGGCTTTAAAACAGCAGACAGCCGCCAGGTTTATGTGAAGGGGCCTATCGATTTTGAACTTTTCTACGAAAACACAGGAAGCGTCCACTTAAACCCCTACGGTAAAGTTGAGATCAAAAATATTTTTGGGAGGAAAGTAGGAGAAATGGAATTAGACCCATGGTTTACCCTGCCCGGGTCTTTGAGGATAAGAAAAATTACTTTCAACAGGGAATGGATGTTGGGGAGATATACAGCCACGGCCAAAATAAACAGAGGGTATAATGATATAATAGACGAGAGGGAGGTGGTCTTTTGGGTGCTTCCATGGCAGATATTAGTACCCGCCCTGCTGTCCATTATCCTGCTGGTCGTTTTCTGCAGATGGTTCTTTAGCAAGTTCGAGATAAGGGCCAAAAGGAGGGTATAAAAGGATCACGGATTTAAGTTAGGAGATACAAAATGAATTGTAAGTGGTTGCTTACAATTCATTTTTTTACCAATTATGTTTTTTCTAAAAAAGACAAAACTTATCGGGGCTCTGTTCGTCTTTATTGTTTCCTTCGCTGTTTATTTCGCTACCTTAGCCCCTACTATTTTCCCGGGAGACGGGCCGGAGCTTATTGCCGCCTCCTACAACTGGGGAGTGGCCCACTCTCCAGGATACCCGTTGCTGACCTTAATTACCAAGGGTTTTATTACCATCTTTCCTTTCGGCAGCCCTGCCTGGAAAGTTAATCTTCTTAATGCTCTTTTGGGCTCTTTGACCCTGGTAACTGTTTACTTCATTATTCACAGGCTTTTGGCAGGGAAGAAAGATTTAACTGCTGTTGCTTCTTCTGTGGCGGGCTCTTTGTTTTTGGGTTTTTCTTCTGCTTTCTGGCTCTATTCCATAACAGCCGAAGTCTTTTCTCTTCATCATCTTTTGGCTGCTCTAATGGTTCTGGCTGTATTGATCTGGAGGGAAAAAACCCTTTCGGGCGGGGAGAACTCTAGTAGGTGGCTTTATCTTTTAACCTTTTTGGCAGGGCTTTCTTTTGCCAACCAGCAGGCGATAGTCTTTTTGGCTCCTCCTTTTCTTTTTTTGATCTTAATTACTGACAAGAAAGTGTTCCTTAAATGGAAGGTTATTGGATTAGCTCTTTTATTCTTAGTGCTGGGCCTGACCCCCTATCTTTATTTAATTATTGCCGCCTCCCTGAGCTCTGCTTTTGCCTGGGGGAATCCTGATAATTTGAGAAGGTTTTTCGGAATTATCACCAGGGAAGGATATGGGGGGGTCCCCTCTCCTGAAAAAGGATATACTTTTTATGAGCATTCCGGCATTGACCTGTGGTTTTACACTAAGAACCTTTATTTCCATTTTACTGCAATCGGTATCTTGCTGGGAGTTGCCGGCTTTTATTTCCTTAGGAGGAAGAAAGAAGTTTTAGTTTTCCTGGCAGGATGTCTTCTCTTTGCCGGTCCCTTCTTTTTGTTTTATTTAGGGGATCTAAAATTAGAAGAGACTATTAGGCCTGCTGTGGCAGAAAGGTTTGTTATCCTTTCTGAACTGTTTTTTGCTGTGTTTTTGGGTTGTGGCCTTTATTTCCTTTTGGAGAAAATAAAGACGAAAAAGTTAAAGATATTTCTTGTCGTTATCCTTGGGCTTTCTTTTGTAATTCCTCTTTCTGCCCATTACCATCATCTT
>CAYXTC010000056.1:0-2113 GCA_964468405.1 uncultured Candidatus Saccharibacteria bacterium
TAAGAGACATAAAATAAAATTTAACTGCTAAAATTCCTATTCTGTTTCTTCTTCAGCAGGCGGTTGCTCTGAGGCCGGAGAAAGCCGGAAAAAAGGGTTTTTCTTTCCCACCTCTTCGGGCAGGGAAATCTTTAAAAACGTCTGCATGTCTTCGAATATCTCATTCTCCAGCACTCTGAAGTCAATGCTTATTTCCCTTCCCTGAAAACTGGAGGAGAACTCTTTGCTAGGGCCTGAGGGAGAATAAAACCCCTTCCACCAAATCAAAGCCGTTATTATTATAACCAGAAAAAGCGCTCCGAGCAGATATTTTTGTTTCTTGTATTTTTGGGTAAACTTTAAAGCCATATAATTTTGTCTTTAGAAGGCCGGCTCGCCTCTCGGCAGAGAAGGTTGACCGCTTTCTCCGGAAGACTTAAGAGGGAGGTAATGTGTCCTAAGGTTCAGTCCTATCTCGAAGAAGCTGCCTTCCGAAGGAGATTTAAAGGAGACGGTTTCCACATCTATTATCCTGCTGTTTTTATAAAGCGTGTCCAGAAAGTCCTTAAAATTATCATAAGAGCCGCTCACCGTGGCAGAAAATCCAAAATCTTTCAGAGAGCCGCTTCCTTTGTCTGCGTCCGAAAGCTTTTGGGCAGAAATGTTTTCTAGCACCAAACCGTTAACAGAGCAAAGCTGCTGAAAAAAGCTGAAAATAGCCGGGGGAGAAGGTTTGTCGGGAAGAGCATAATCTATTTTTTCTAGTTCTTCGCTATAATCTTTCAACTTCTCTTCATGCTCTTTTAGCCTGGAAAAATATTCCTTTTTCTCTTCCAGTTGGCTTTCTTTTGCTTTCAGTTCTTCTTTAAGGGAAAAGAACTCCTGAAGCTGGGGCCACCACAATAGAACTCCTAGGATTATAAGAAGCACTAAAAGGACAACGCTTATAATTGGTAGAATACGAGCCATTATTTTAAAACTTCGGGCTCAAAAGTAAGCCGGAGAGCAAAACTAACTTCTGCTTGCCCCTCACCTTCTTCGCCCATTGAAAGTTGTTCTAATTTTATTTCCTTGACAAGATCATTGTTTTTTAGAACCTCTATCTGTTCTCCCACAACCGAAAAACTGCTTGCTTTCCCCTTAAGGGAAATTAGATCCTTTTCTGACTGAAAATCAAAATCAGTAAACCAAACATTGGGATGGGAAATTCCTTCTAAAAAAGGAAATAACTGTGATGTTTTTTCGTGGCTCCTTAAGACCTTTTTAAAATTGGAAACTCTCTGCGATATTTTCGCCAGATTATCTTCCATGCTTTTCTCTTCCGGGGTCTTGACTAGTTTCTCCTCAACCTCTTTAATCTGAGTTTCTGTTTTTTCAGAGGACTGGTAGAAATAAAAGTAGGTTCCTCCAAGAGCCAAAAGCATTATTATATCCACGACCAGGAGTATTGTTACCCAGAGGGGGATTTTAACTTTTGGCTTTGGTATAATCTCTATTGCCATTGTTTGTAAGCCATTTATTTTTTAAGACCTTTTAGGGCTAATCCTACGGCAACTGCGTAGGAGGGCCCTTTTCTTTTAAGGGCTTTTTTTAAATTGGGGTCAAATTTAAGATTATTAAAGGGTTCTGCAACCTGAATTTCTGTTTTTGTCTCGCTAACAAAATAATTCCTCAGACCGGGCATCAAAGAAACTCCTCCAGCCAATACTATTTTTTCCACCTTCTTCCCCTCTTTTTGGTAAAAATTGCGCAGGACTTTTTTAATTTCTCCCAAGATAAAGTCTGTCAGGGGCATTAGTATTTTTTGCACATCAACAGATTTTCCGTTCACCTGAACCTGTCCCGGAGCTATCCCGTATTTTTCCTTGGCTTCTCTTGCTTCATTATAACCAATGTTAAGAGAACTAGCCAGCGTATCTGTTAACTGATTTCCGCCCCTGTTAAAACTATGGCTCAGTTTTACGGTACCGTTTTCAACAATGCTGCAGGTCGTGCTTCTGGCTCCCAGATCTACCAAAGCCACGACGCCGTCCTCTTTTTTCACTGTTGATCTCACAAGGGAAAATATTTCAGGCTCTAGGGACTTAATCTCAAGATCGGCCTCCTTGGCTATCTCCTGGTATTGCTCTATAGT
>CAYXTC010000057.1:0-2028 GCA_964468405.1 uncultured Candidatus Saccharibacteria bacterium
CGTTATCCTTGGGCTTTCTTTTGTAATTCCTCTTTCTGCCCATTACCATCATCTTGACCTGAGCGAGAATACTCTTCTTCGCGACTTTGGCATGGACATTCTTAACTCTGCGGACCAAGACAGCCTTCTGATTTCTAAAGGGGATATGATGTTCTTTTCTCTTCTTTATCTTCAGGAGGTGGAAGACAAAAGGACTGACGTTAAGATGATTCACCAGCCTCTTTTGACAGCAGAATGGTATGTAGATTACTTGAAAGAAAAGCATCCTGATATTGTTATTCCTTTTTCCAAGATAAGAGAGGGAGAGAATCTGATGGCAAGGATAAAAGAGTTGGTTGGGGAGAACGTAGGAGAGAGATCTGTTTATTACCCTGTAATAGAGAACATTAAGGGGTTCAAGCCTGATTATTTCCCCTTACACAGAGAATTCGTTGTTCAATTGATTAAAGGGAAGCCGGATTTTAGTGTCGAAGAATATATAGAACAAAACAGGCAGTTTTACGAAAAAGCCAGGGTTATTAAAAACAGACGCCTTTTTAGGGAAAAAAGCGACAAATATTCTTATTATGACTGGGAAAGAGAAATTCAGTCGATAACAGCCGGAGTCCATAACAATAAATGCTTTCTTCTCCACGACCTTAATTATGGGGAGGAGGCGGAAGTCGAGTGCCAGATAGCAGTTTCCATAGAGCCTGACTTCAGCCCGGCTTACCTTAATCTGGGTGATATCTATTACAAAAGAGGCCTTTACGAGGAGGCCATATCCTATTATGAGAAGATGATTGAAATCGATCCTGTCAATTTAGGCGCTTACAAGAAAATAATGATTATTTACAGAGATTATCTGGGCGAAGAGCAAAAGGCCAACGAGTATCTGGAAAAGTATAAAGAGAGGAGGACAAACTAATTATGATCAAAAGGCCCAATTTCTTTGTGATGGGGGCTCCCAAATGCGGTACTACTTCCTTGCACGGCTATTTAAGACAGCATCCTGAAATTTACGTCCCCAGAATGAAAGAGATTCATTTCTTCGGAGACGATCTCCCTTTCCGCCAGGGGCTTATTAAGAAGACAGTCAACAGCGAAGAAAAGTATCTTTCCTTGTTCTCTGAGGCAAGAGAGGAGAAGGCAATAGGAGATGTGGGGGTTTGGTATCTTTATTCTGAAAAAGCTCCTTATCAGATCAAAGAGTTCTCTCCTTCATCTCGCGCTATTGTTATGCTCAGAAATCCTGTTGAGGCCATGTATTCCTTCCACAGCACTCTTTTGTTCAGCAACAAAGAGAATATTCAAGATTTCGGCAAAGCCCTGGCGGCAGAAAAAGAAAGGAAAAGAGGGCGCCTTATCCCCTTGGGGCTTAATCCCGAAGAAGCGGGAGAGCTCTTTTACAAAGATATCTTTAAATACTCTTCCCAATTGGAGAGACTTTTTAAGGTTTTTAGAAAAGAAGAAGTGCTGGTTATTATTTTCGATGAATTTAAAAAAGACACCGCTAAGTGCTATAAAAGGATACTGAGATTTTTGGGAGTGGATGAGGACTTTAAGTTGAATTTTGAAATAGCAAACCCCAGCAAAGAAACAAGGTTTAAGTGGCTAGGCCGCTTTTTGCACAGACCCCCTTCTTTTATTAGCAGGGCTGCGATCAAAATATTCCCCAGGGCTTTTCTTTTGGAGTCTCTTCACAGATTGAGGGTTCTTAATAGTCGTCCTCGGTCCCTGCCTCCTATGGATCCTGAACTTAAGAAACAGCTTCAAGAGGAATTCAAACCAGATATTGAAAGGGTTTCTGAACTATTAAAACGCGACCTAAGTTTTTGGTATGATTCTTAAAATTATAAAGAACAAACTCTTTCAGGGCGGCATGATTTTCTTTGCAGGAGGGATAGCGGCCAATACTTTTAACTACCTCTATAGGGTGGCTATGGCCAGGATGCTCGGTCCCGAGTTCTTCGGAGAGCTTGTTGCTATGATTTCTCTGATTTTCATTTTAGTAATTCCTTCAGCTCCTATCCAGATAGCAGCAACAAG
>CAYXTC010000058.1:0-1855 GCA_964468405.1 uncultured Candidatus Saccharibacteria bacterium
ATACAGACGATCTTTTCGAGGCGCTGAAACTACAGGATGAGATCCAGTGTGAGTATACAGGAGGTACCGTTCTCCACGGTTTCTTGGGAGAGAAAATAAACGATCCATTAATGGCAAAAGCCCTAGTGAAAAAGATAGCAGAGAACTTTCATTTGCCTTACTTTACCCTTACCCCGACTTTTTCTATCTGTCCTGTGCATGGGTATTTGTCCGGAGAGCACTTCTATTGTCCCAAATGTACCATAAAGCAGCCCTGCGAGGTCTATTCCAGGGTAGTGGGGTATATCCGGCCCGTTACCCAGTGGAATTACGGCAAGAGAAAGGAGTTTGAAGAGAGAAAAGAATTTAAGGCAGAGCAAACCCCCAAAAAGAAAGGCAAAAAGAGCAAACAAAAGACGTTGGCTTAGGTTTTAGGGGGCAGGCATTGTTTAAATTACTCCACTGCTCCGTGGAGGTTTAGTTTATGATCATAGGAGGAATTCAAAAAAGCACGCTTATTGACTATCCGGGAAAAATAGCGGCCACTATTTTCTTAGCAGGCTGCAATCTCAGGTGTCCTTGGTGTTATTCTTCAGAACTGGTAATCCCGGAAAAGATTAAAAAACAGCCTCGTTTATCAGAACAGGAACTTTTTTCTTTTTTGGAAGAAAGGAAAAAGCTTCTTGAAGGAATAGTCGTCTGCGGCGGAGAGCCCACCATTAACAAGGACCTGCCTCAATTATTAAAAGAGATTAAGGGGATGGGTTTTTCTGTAAAGTTGGACACTAACGGCACAAATCCGGAGGCAGTAGAAAATTTGATATCGAGAGAACTTATTGATTATGTGGCTATGGATGTAAAACTGCCGCAGGAGAGGTATGAGGAGGTATTAGGAGTAAGTTCTGAAAGAATTGGCCGGAGCATTTCTCTTTTAAAGCAGGGAAAAGTAGATTATGAATTCAGGACTACTGTTGTACCCGGGGTCTTGAAGAAAGAAGACGTTATAGAGATCGCTAATTGGATAAAAGGAAGCAAAAAGTATTATCTTCAGAATTTCAGGGCAGAGAAGACAATAGATCCTGAATTTGCCAATCGCGACCCTTATTCAGATGAATACCTAAAAGAGATTTTAGAATCTGTCCGTCCACTATTTGAGATCTGCGAGATTCGTGACTAAGTCAAAGTCTTTTCTATATATCTGTCTCGCTTTTATTCTAGGCGTATTTTCCTTTTTTAAATTTCCGCTCTTTTTAGGGGTGGTATTTTTGATTTTGGGCCTGGCTTTGATTTCTGTTTTTTGGAAAGAGAAAAAAATAGTAGTTTTGGGACTCTGTTTCCTATTATTTTTTATGGGGTGGTTCTTTTCCTACCAAAGCGAGATTAGACAAGTTTTTCTGCCCTCGGGGGAGGTGTCTTTTGAGGGAAGGGTGATTAAAGAACCCGAGAGGAGAGAGGAGGGGTTGAGGCTTGTTTTGGAAAGCGAGGAATTCGGCAGGACTTTGGTTTTTATTTCTCCCTACCCAAGATACGAGTACGGAGATCTCTTAAAGGTTAAAGGAGAAATAGAAAAACCTCCTGTTTTTGAGGAGTTTAATTACAGAAAGTATTTAGCCAAAGAGGGTGTTTTTTCTTTAAGCTATAATCCAGAGATTACTCTTTTAAAAAAGAATAATGTTCAGGGAATGGGGAGGGTCTACTCTTACATTCTTTCTTTTAAAGATGAATTGAGAAAGGGGATAGAAAAAGTATTTCCCCCTCCCAAAAGTTATATTGTAGGAGCTATGATTTTGGGCGACAAGAGCAGAATGCCGGATTCTTTAAAGGAAGACCTTAACAAAACAGGACTGAGACATATCACATCGATCTCGGGGATGCA
>CAYXTC010000059.1:0-1789 GCA_964468405.1 uncultured Candidatus Saccharibacteria bacterium
ATGATTATTTGGCATGCTATCGAAACCATTAATAATATTTATAAACATATTTGTATGAATATTATGGATGGGATAGCATGGGCAGAGGAAAAGAAAATGAAGTAACGGTCCAGATAACAAATACTGGACAGTTCCTTATAACAATTCCAAAGGCGATAGCTTTCGCACTCGAATTGGACAAAGGAATGAAAATGGAATGGATGATCAGAAAAGAAGGACTACTACTGAGACATTCGAAGGGGGACAGATAATGTCAAAGAAAAAACTGCCCCCAGATTCGATAATATACAAAGAACTCAACGATCTTTTTCCAATGGAATTCCTGAGACAAACAGCTGAGGAGACAGAATTGATCAAACGAGAAAGAAAGATCGATCCTGTGATTATGTTTTGGGTTCTTGTTCTGAGCTTTGGAGTTGGAATGCAACGCACATTAGCCAGCCTAAAACGGAATTATGAACACGAAGCAAAAACCACATTGAGTGACAGTAGCTGGTATTACAGGTTCACGGATGAATTGATTGATTTCCTCAAAAAGTGTGTGATCCATGGAATCGAACATCAGGCAAAGGATAGACACCGGGATCTATCAGAGAAACTGGAAAACTTTGACGATGTTCTTATTCAGGATAGCACCATCATAAGGGTACATGAGAAACTGGAAAAGATATGGCCAGCAGCTCGAGCACGAAAGGTTGCAGCCGGAGTTAAGGTCAGTACATTGGTAAGTGCTGTTGCGAATGGACCAAAGACCATTGCCCTCTATAGCGAGAGAACTGCAGAGGTCAAGACACTGAAACTCGGTCCGTGGGTAAAGAACAGGGTACTTCTTATCGATCTAGGTTTCTATAAACACCATACATTCGCCAGGATAGATGAATTGAAAGGTTTTTTTGTGTCCAAATTGAAAGGTACTGCCGATCCAATGATAGTTAGTGTAAACAGCATATGTAGAGGCAATAGCATCGATGTTGTCGGAAAGAGATGGAGTGAAGTTGCACCTCATCTGAAGAGACAGGTGCTTGATGTTGAAGTAGAAATATCATTCAAGAGGCGAAAATACAAAGGTAAACAACGAAAGGATAAAACACGATTCCGTATGATAGCAACATACAATCATGATGACAGAAAATATCATGCCTATCTTACCAATATATCCAAAGATAAGTTGGAACCAGAAGAGATAGCTTCTCTGTATGGAGCCAGATGGGAAATTGAATTGATATTCAAGGAACTCAAAAGCAGATATGCTCTTGATGTCATCACCACAGCAAATCCCAAAATAATCGAGTCATTGATCTGGGTGGCAATACTCACTTTGCTATCCAGCAGAGCAATATACAATCTGTTCCGAAGAATTGTTGTAGCTAATGGTGAGGAACCTGTTAGATTCACACAGTTGCGTTGGAGCAGAGTATTTTCAGAAACTGCTCATAGACATCTTTCAAATCTGATGGATTATTTGGATGTAGATTTTGATACAATTAAAATGATGTTTGTAATGCATAGCCAGGCATTGGATCCGCATGTGAATCGTAAGCGTTTCAGGGAGGGATTATGGGCTTAACCGATGACCGATGGGGCATCATCAAGTATCGTGAAACAATCAACAACAGCACACGGCTTTCCCACCGCCTTCACCACTTCATCCGGGTCAAGGTCCAGAAACAATGAATGCCTCACAGCAAGAACAATTGCATCCATCCCCTTCATCGACTCCCACAGGTCCCCCCTGGACGTTGGTTATATGCTATCTGGTTTTGCTGATTTTACCAAAGCAGGACTTTCA
>CAYXTC010000060.1:0-1731 GCA_964468405.1 uncultured Candidatus Saccharibacteria bacterium
GTATTTCTTTTTAAAAGAACTGGAAAGAACTATTTAAACTAAAAAAGAACTATTTGTTAATCTCCACGGTTTTTAGGATACTATTAAATTCTTCTATACATTTCTCCGATCCGATAAAACCGGTTGAGAAAGCATAAACTGTCTGGCCAATAGGAATTTCTACATCTATAAGAGTAACCTTGCCCTCTACTGAATAAATCCTTTTTATTCCATCCTTTCCGCCCACAACAATAGATTCACTCTGAGGACTTTTGCCTTCGCCTTCAGCCCCTGAGTTTTCTTTTAAGTATTGGGCTTCTTTTCTAAGATCGTCCGCAAAGGTAGTCACGTCAGGATTAACATTCTGGCTTTCATAAATTTCGATGGCCATCCCACAAGCACCTTTTTCTTTCGCGCTTTTTATAAAATTATCACCCACTTGGTGATCAAAGAGATATATTGCTGTGCCAAAAGCTAAGTCTTTTTGAGTTCTCCACCCCTCTGGCACCTTAACCCTTAACCCCTCGCTCGGACAAACAACGAATTTTCCCTCAGAACTTTCTATAACCTCAAACTCGCCAGCTTCCACAAACTCATTTTTGTAAACAAAATTGTTGTCTTCTTTATTTAATAAAAAAAGACCTCCAGCTACAATAACTAGGGCTAAGACAAGTAAAAATATAAGGAGTTTTCTCTTTTTGGCCATAGAAAACAATAAAAAGGATAATAGTATATTTTACAGGCTAGATTACTCTGTTTCAAATAAAACCTGTGGAAAACTCAGCCCGCAGAGGCCCGTCCTCTGCAGAATACTCCCCCGCTGGGCTATCCATCTTCAAAAAAAAGCTCCGTAAACGGAGCTTATATTCTATATCCATTATGCCCAATTAATGTGGTTGCAATCAATCCCCAATCTGCGAGGATTGAATACATCCACTATGGAGTGGGCGAAAAAGCCTTCTGCTTTTTGTCGTAAGACTCTGCCATCTGCCCTTACGGGAAACACCGAGATGCCATCATCTCTGTCGTGGATCGTGAGAAAAATCTTTCCCTTGTCTTTGCCTTTTGTGGGGCTAATAAACCCCAAATAGATAAATGCAATCTGAATGCGCGAACATGGCTGGACCTTCCTTCTCTTCATTTGCCCTAATTGTCTTGTCTCTTGCTTCTTTTTCTTCCCTGACATCAAACATTCCTTTCCTCTATTCGGGTTTCAAAGAACAATTAATGGTTTTAACCTATCAAAAAAATATAGTTTGTCAAGAATTAATACAAGAGTTGACTTTTCAACAAGACTACTTTATTGTATAAAAGGATCTTTAAAACAGGAGAAAAGAAATGGGATACGACTGGTTTGTAGAACCCCTGAACAAAGAAACAAATGATCTTTTGGCTTCGGCTCTGGAAGAAACTTCTTTTTGCGAAAACATTTTTTGCGAAGACGGACATCTTCATAATCTTTGGCAATGCACTGCCCCCCTTATCTCCTATCTAAAAGGAAGCCGGAGAAGAATCTCTTCAATAAGGTTCCGGGTCTTCAGCCGCAAGGGCCAGGGAGAGATAAGAGAATGTACTTTTCTTTATTTGTAAAAAAAAGAAGGGCGAAATAATCGCCCTTTTTGTTTTGAATCGCCCCGTCTGGACTTGAACCAGAAACCTCCTGGCGGTAAACCAAGCGCTCTCTGCTCTTGAGCTACGGGGCGGACTGGAGCCGGCCGGATTTGAACCGACGACCTTCCCGGTGCGACTGGG
>CAYXTC010000061.1:0-1711 GCA_964468405.1 uncultured Candidatus Saccharibacteria bacterium
TAATAAAATTAGCGACCCAGAGCAAGAGAGAAGTATGATGAACATGGATAAGGTCAGGGTGGAAGTCGTTTACTGCCTTAACTACGCTTCTTAGAAAATAGTTAAAAACCCTTGTTATTTCTTTGGGAGTTAATTCCGCGTATATCTTGCATATAGGCCAGTCGGGGTGGCCGGTGAAGGCGACAGGAAAAGGGAGTTCTAAGGGGTATATTTTTATACCGGAAAGCTTGCCCTCGCTTTCAGGGCAGACCACAGCCTGTTTTACATTCTTGTACTGGTTGGCTGTCAACGCCAGTTCTCTGGCATAGGTTCCAGAGCCCGATCCCCATAAAGGGAAGCACTGGAGGGCTAAGATTTTATTTACTTTGGGTTTTTTAGGCATCTTCTGATAGCACCTTATAATATAGTTTTTCGTATTCTTCCACCATTCTTTCTTTGCTGAACTTTTCTTCTGCTCGAGAGCGGCAGTCTTTTCTGTCAATGCTGGCTATGTCTTTCACAGCCCGTGCTGCCTGATTAATATTTTTAACTATAAAGCCTGTCTTTTTGTTTTTTATTAACTCTCTAGCCGACCCTCTGTCAAAGACTATTACTGGCGTCCCGCAGGCCATAGCCTCTGCCATAACCAACCCAAATGGTTCTTCCCATTTGATAGGATTGATCAGAGCCAAAGCATTCTTAAGGAATTGCGACTTCTTTTTGTATCCTCCTATTTCTCCTAAATATTGGATTTGCTCATTGTCAATTAATGGCCTTATCTCCTGGTTGTAGAATTTAACATCCCTTTCTGAGTTCTTGTCTATTTTGGCTGCTATTTTAAGAGGAAGATTTGCCTTTTTTGCTGTCTTAATTGCCTCCAAAACTCCTTTTTTCGGGGTTATTCTTCCCATCCAGGCTAAGTATTCGCTCGGGTTCTCTTTAAAATCAAACCTTTTTACATCTATCCCGTTATATATCGTCCTGGTAAAGTTTAGATTCAAGCCTTTTATTTTCTTCTGGGAGTTGCTGATAGGGACGATAGGGGTGTTTTTATATCTCTTAAGAACCTTGTACTTGATTGTTTTCTCTCTTATTATCTTTTCAAAACTGGAATGATAAGTAGTAAGCACCGGCGTTTTAACCAGGTGCTCTAGACAAATTCCCCAAAAATGAAAGTGGTTGTGAATTATGTCAAAATCTGACGCTTTTTCAAAACAGGTAACGCTGTGAAGAAGAGGGCCATACGGCTCTTCCCAGGGAAAACCTTCCCAGTAGAGAGGTTCTTTAAAAACTGATTCTAATTTAGCGTTGGTTTTGGAGCCGCCGCAAGCGAACAGAGTTACATCGTGCCCCCTTTCAAGCAGGCCCTCTGTGAGGTGGTGGATAATTAATTCTACTCCTCCGTATTTTTTAGGTGGGATTGCCAACCAGGGAGGCGCCAGCTGGGCAATCTTTAGTTTTTTCATTACTTATTTTAAAATCCCGTGTTTGCGGGATTCAATTAACTAATGGTTAATTTTATACCTCTTAGAGTCTACTGTCAAGTTGATTTAAGAGAAATCTCGTGTTATTATAACCCCTGTAAATATGCTAAATTCTCCTGTTGAAGAAATAAAAAGCAGGCTTGATATCGTAGAAGTCATAGGAAGCTATATCAAACTAGAGAAGGCCGGAGCTAACTATCGGGCAAGGTGTCCTTTTCATTCGGAGAAAAGACCTTCCTTTTTTGTTT
>CAYXTC010000062.1:0-1614 GCA_964468405.1 uncultured Candidatus Saccharibacteria bacterium
TTCAGCGACACGGATCTGCTGGAAGAAGCGCCGGAATACTTTGTCCTGAACGGTGCCGTCGGCGCGTTGACCACGCTCCATCCCATGGAAGTGCGCACCGGGGAAGCGGTCCGAATCTATTTCGGGGTGGGCGGACCGAATTACAGTTCCTCATTCCACATTATCGGGGAAATCATGGACCGGGTCTACGACCAGGCTTCCCTGAGCAGCACGCCGCTCACGGATGTCCAGACCACTACCGTCGCGCCAGGAGGCGCCACAGTAGCAGAATTGACCTTCGAGGTGCCGGGCACCTATAAGATCGTGGATCATGCCCTTTCCCGATTGGAACGCGGACTGCTGGGGTTCATCAAGGTCGCCGGCCAGGACAATCCCACTGTGTTTCGGGCAGATCCGGAAAAGGCTCTGACCGCACGGTGAACCCTAACATGTATATGGCTCCTGCCATGAGAATACGAACTGCTCTGTAAATCCTATTATGCAGCTTCTGTATACCATTTCGGTTTATATCCATATCCTCTCCGCCATGATCTGGGTAGGCGGGATGGCTTTTCTTGGTTTGGTTGTATTACCGGCCGTGAAGAAACCGCCCTTCAAACGGATCGCAACCACACTCATTCAGCGGACCGGTGTGCGGTTTCGGTCCATCGGGCGGGTGAATTTCCTGCTCAGCCTGGTGGTGGTATTCCTGGCGGTGATGCTTGTTCGGGGAGTACCGTGGTAAAAAAATTCAAGACAAAAAGGCGAGCCGAACACCAGTTCGGCCTGTTTTCCGGGTGACATGATGCACGACCAAAAACCGGTGCAGACAGGAGCAATGCCCGTTCGCCTCATTCTGTTGTTTTCGGGAGTGGCTGCCCTGCTGGTCGGCATCTGGGTCGGGTTGTGGCGTGCCGGCTGGCAGCTGCCGATTCCGGATGACCATCTGCCGGGGTTGCACGGAGCGCTGATGGTGTCCGGTTTCCTGGGAACCTTGATTAGCCTGGAGCGGGCGGTGGCGTTAAAGCGTCTCTGGACCTATCTGGCGCCGGTCTTTGCCGGGTCGAGCGCTTTGCTCATGGTGTTGGGAATTGATCTGTTGGTGGTCGCTCTTTGCGCCATTTTGGGCAGTGCGGTTTTGACGCTTATATTTCTAGTCCTGTTCAAACAGGAACCGGAGCTGCACTATGCCATCATGGGTTTCGGCGCAAATCTCTGGCTCATTGGAAATATCATCTGGTTCCGGGGGTTCGGCATTCCCCAGGCTGTGCCCTGGTGGATGGGGTTCCTCATACTAACCGTGGCCGGGGAACGGTTCGAACTCAACCGGTTGCTCATGTTGTCCAATAAAATCCGAATCTACTTTCTTCTGCCGGTTGCGTTGTTCATTGTCGGCCTGCTCCTGACCTTGTTCGAGTATTCCATCGGTATGCGGATGCTCGGAGTATCCCTGTTCCTCCTGAGCCTCTGGCTCCTCCGGAATGATCTGGCCAAACGATCCCTGGGGAAACATGGCTTGTCCAGATTCACTGCGGCGGCCATGCTTGCCGGCTATTGTTGGCTGGCGGTGGGCGGGATTTTGTCTGTGATTTTTGGAGGCGAGGTCGGTGGATTCCATTACGACGCCATACTGCA